>DATBBZ010000224.1:0-2839 GCA_036270745.1 Gemmatimonadales bacterium
CACGGTAGTGCAGGCGTATCGGGCGCTCGAAGACGAGGGGTTCGTCGAGATGCGACAAGGGATGGGGACGTTCGTCCGCGAAGTATCTCCCAGTCAGCGTGGCGCCGAGCGCGAGCGGCAGGCGACGGACCTAGTCCGGAAGCTCCTGGTGGACGCCGCGCGACTCGGGCTCTCCACTCGCGACGTGGCTCAGGCGTTCGAGCGGGAGCTCGGGGAGCGGGTGCGATGAGCGACTCCGCCGTCGAGATCCAACACCTCGTCTACCGAGTGAAGAAGGCGTTCACGCTCCAGGACCTGTCGCTGAAGGTCCCCACCGGGTCCATCTACGGGTTCCTGGGACCCAATGGATCCGGGAAGACCACCACCATCCGCCTAGTACTGGGCCTGCTGCGGCCGGAGTCCGGAGCGATCACGGTGCTGGGCCAGTCCATTCCACGAGAGGCGCCGCGGGCGCTCGCGAGAGTGGGTTATGTCCCGGAGGCTCCGCACCTCGATCCTACCTTGTCCGTCTCAGAAGCGATCTGGTTCCACTCGCAGTTCTATCCCACCTGGGATGGAGCCTGGGCGTCGCGTCTGATTGCGGACTTCGAACTCGACCCCAAGCGCCCCTTTGGCAAGCTCTCGAAGGGCCAGAAGGGGAAGCTGATGATGCTGCTCGCCCTGGCGCAGCGACCGGAATTGTTGGTCCTCGACGAACCGACCGACGGGCTCGACCCGGTAGTTCGCCGGGACATGCTCAGCGCCCTGCTCGACTACGTGTCCCAGCACCAGGCGACGGTGTTCATCTCCAGCCACTTGATCCACGAGCTGGAGCGGATCTGCGACTGGGTCGGGGTCATGGACAATGGGCGTCTCGTGGCGGACGTGGCGATGGAGCTGTTCAAGAACGGCATGAAGCGTCTCAAGGTCAGTCATGGTCCCGCGAATACCGATGCGCTCCCCTTCCGCGTCCTCACCCGGCAACCCGTCAACGGCAACGGCACGGAGATGTGGCTGGTGCGGGACTGGTCCCCCGAGATGGCGGCCGCGGTCGGCGCCGCCGGTGGTGAGCTGCAGCAGGTGATCGACATGGACCTGGAGGAAGGGTTCGTCGAGCTGTTGCGCTCGTTCCGTGTGCCCCGCTCGGAGTCGACCCATGTTTAAAGCCATCCTCTATCAGCAGTGGAAGTGGACGCGGTTGATCGTCGCATTCGCAACCGTCGCGGCTTTTGCGATTCCCCTCTTCTCCGTCCGAAGCGCATCCGCGGGCATGGACCATGAGACGGCGGCGCAGTTTCTGGTCGACCTCCAAGCATGGGGGATCCTCTATCCTTGCCTGGCGGGCGCGCTCGGCGTCCTCCTGGCCATCACTCTCTGGGCGCCCGATCACCGCGGCCGACACGTCTACTCCCTCGCGCTCCCGGTGCCCCGCTGGCGCTTTGTGACCACGCGGTACGTCGCCGGACTCACCCTGCTCGTCCCTCCGGTGACCGCCTTGACACTCGGTGCCCTTCTAGCGGCCGCGATGGCGCCCCTCCCAACGGGGCTGCACCCTTACCCGATCGCGCTCGCGATCCGGTTCGCACTCGCTTTGCTGGTAGGATTCACCCTCTTCTTCGCCGTCAGCTCCGGTACGGCGCGCACTGCAGGTGTGATTCTCAGCTCCATTGCGGCACTGGTGGTGCTTCAAGTCCTGGTCTCCGCCACCGGTAGCGAAGCCAACCTTCTGATGCCGATCGTCAATTTCCTCCTCGCCGCAGGTGGGCCCTTCGCGATCTTCACGGGCCGCTGGATGCTGATAGATGTGTGACCTGAGGGCGCTTGGCCTCGTCCTGATCGTGGCGCTGCCGGCCGGAGCGGTGGCGGGGCAGGCGGTCGACACCGCGCGTCTGCATTACCGGGCCGACAGCCTGCTCACGTTGTGGCGGCAGGCGAACACACTCGCGTTGGCACAGCACGCCGTGCGTGATGTCCGGCATCAACGAGCGGCGCAGGTCTCGCGGACCACGGCAGCCATCCGGGGCGAGAATCCCGTTCAGGCGGGCGACCTGATGGTGATCGCCGACTACCCCGATTCCATCCCCCTCCGCGAGGCCGCGACGCGAGCCTGGAGCATTCTGTCCAGCACATATGGCCACCGAGCCAGCTCCCTCGTTCAGCAGCCCATCCATCTCACGGTCGTGTTCTCCGCCCGGCAGCACGTCCTGGTGGCCAGCGGCCGCCGGGTCCCCCACGGAGCCTCGGTGGATGAGTTGGAGCGGACCCTCTTGGGAATTGCCGGGCAACCTGCGATAGATCCGCGACTCTCGAACTGGCTCGGGAACACCGTGCAGCCGGTCTTCGATACCGGCGCCACGCGTAGCAACGTGTACGTACAGCTGGTGACGGCGGGATCCATCGCTGCACTCAACTGCTTCCAAGGGGCGCCGGCGAGCTGTGTCACAGCTCTCCAGCTCAGTGAGGATTCGGACTTTGTCCTGACCGCGTTCGACGCAGCCGGGCGACGGCAGGCCGCGGCGAGATCGAGTGCCAGAAGCCGACTCGAACCTGCCGACCTCCCCGCGTTCACCCGGTGTGTCGACGAACGCGTCGACTCGGCATGCGTGGCGTTTCTCCGCGCCTTGGGTCAGGCCCAGATCCCCCGCCCGCTGGGCGTCGAGGCCCGGAATCTCCTGGTGTCGACGGCGCTGGAAATGGGCGGTGCCGGGGCGTTTGACCGTCTTACCGGTGACTCGACGGCGTCCGTGAGTGAACGCGTGTCCTTGGCCGCGGGTGCCTCCATTGACCGCGTGGTGGACACCTGGCGCTCAAACGTGATGGGCCCGTCCGCCGCGGAGCGGCGTGCCACTCGGCGCTGCCC
>DATBBZ010000225.1:0-3672 GCA_036270745.1 Gemmatimonadales bacterium
GTGGACCAAGGTCGAGGCGCCCGCGGAGCTCGTGTCCCGCGTGAAGGCGCTGGCCGAGCCCCGCATCTCCGAGGCCCTGAACCTCCCCGAGAAGGCGGAGCGGAGCCAGGCCCTCGCGGCGCTCAAACACACCATTCAGGAGCAGCTGGCGGAGGAGTTCCCGGACAACGGGAAAGACGTCGCCAACGTCATCGAAGAGATCGAATACCACACCATGCGCGAGCAGGTGCTCTCCCGTGGTGAGCGCGTGGATGGCCGCGACCTGGACACGGTTCGGCCCATCGCCTGCGAAGTCGGCGTGCTCCCGCGGACGCACGGCTCGGCGCTCTTTACCCGCGGCCAGACGCAGGCACTGGTCTCGGCCACCCTCGGCACCGTGTCGGACGAGCAGCGGATCGACTCGATCGACGTGCCGCAGGAGACCACCAAGTCGTTTATGCTGCACTACAACTTCCCGCCCTTCTCCACGGGGGAAGTGAAAATGATCCGTGGCGTGTCGCGGCGGGAAATCGGGCACGGGGCACTGGCCGAGCGGGCCCTGCAGGCGCTCCTGCCGGCGTACGAGCAGTTCCCCTATACCATCCGCATCGTCTCCGACATCCTCGAGTCGAACGGCTCGTCGTCCATGGCGACGGTCTGCGGCGGCTCGCTAGCCCTGTTCGACGCAGGCGTGCCGATGACGGGTGCCTGTGCCGGCGTGGCGATGGGGCTGATCAAAGAAGGGAAGCGGATGGCGATCCTCACCGACATCCTGGGCACGGAAGACCACCTCGGCGACATGGACTTCAAGGTGGCGGGCACGCGGGCCGGCGTGACGTCCATTCAGATGGACATCAAGATCGAAGGCCTGGACTTCGCGATCGTCACCGAGGCGCTGGAAAAGGCCCGGAAGGCCCGGCTGCACATTCTCGACATCATGGAAGCGGCCCTTCCGCAACCGCGGTCGCAGCTGTCGAAGTACGCGCCCCGGATCCTCACCATCCAGATCCCGCAGGCCAAGATCGGCGACATCATCGGCCCGAAGGGCAAGACCATCCGGTCCATTCAGGAGCAGACCGGCGCCGAGATCAACATCGACGACTCAGGGCTCATCACGATTTCCGGCGTAGGTGAGGCCGGGGAGCGGGCCCGCGACATCATCGCCAGCATGGTCCAGACACCTGAAGTCGGGAAGATCTACGAAGGCACCGTGAAGAGCACCACGGCGTTCGGCGCGTTCGTCGAAATCCTGCCGGGCGTCGAGGGGCTGCTCCACATTTCCGAGCTGCAGCATGCCCGTACCGAGAAGACCGAAGACGTGGTCAAGAAGGGCGACACCGTGCGGGTCAAGCTGCTCGAGGTGGATGAGCGGGGCCGGATGAAGCTCTCCCGCAAGGCGCTGATGGAGAAGAACTGAGCGGACGGACGCCCGTGAACACCGTCCAGCTCGATCAGGAGATTTACCAGACCACCGCCGAGAACGGCCTGGTCGTCTGCTCCGAGCGCGTCCCCACCGTGCGCTCGGCGGCAGTCGGCATCTGGGTGCGGGCCGCCAGCGCCCATGAAGCCCGCCCGCAAATGGGCGTGTCCCATCTCCTCGAACACATGGTCTTCAAGGGCACCGAGCGCCGGAGCGCCCAGGAAATCGCGCTGGCGCTCGAGGCCCGCGGGGGCTCCCTCGACGCGTACACGTCGCGGGATTCGACCGCCTTTCAGGCCCGGGTGCTCGACGCCGACCTCCCACGCGCCGTGGATGTCCTGACCGACCTGGTGCGGCGTCCGACGCTGCGCGACGCGGATCTCCAGCTCGAACGGAACGTCATCCTCGAAGAGATCTCGACCGTGCAGGATACGCCGGACGACCTGGTATTCGACCTGTCCGCCGAGACGCTCTGGCCCGAGCACCCCTACGGATTTTCGATTCTGGGAACCCGGGAGACGGTCGGGGCGCTGTCGACGGCGCACCTGGGGGACCTCCACCGGCGTGCCTACCATCCCGCCAACTGCGTGATCGCGGGCGCCGGCAACTTCACGCATCAGGACCTGCTCACATTGGTGGAGCGGGAAGGGTGGTTCGAACGTCCGGCGACTCCGGCGGGCCCGGTCGCGATGCCGCAGGTGACTCCCGCGGTCCGCGGCGGCGTCCGGCGGGTGGCCCGGGACTCCGCGCAGAGCCACCTCGTTTTCGCCACCGACACGGTCCCGTTCGCGGACCGGCGAAAGTACGCGATCATGGTGCTCGCGAACATTCTGGGCGGTGGGATGTCCTCGCGCCTGTTCCAGAAGGTCCGCGAGGAGCTGGGACTCGCGTACGCCGTCTACGCGTTTTCGTCCTTCTTCCGCGGCATCGGTACTACCGGCGTCTACGTCGGGACACAGCCGCAGACGGCGCAGGCGGCCGCAGACGCGATTCGCGGGGAGCTGGCGACGCTGGCGCGGGAAGGCCTGCGCGGCCCCGCGCTGGAAGAAGCGAAACTGCAGACGCAGGGACAGGTGATGCTGTCGCTGGAGAGTCCCAGTGCCAAGATGTATCGTTTGGCGGGCGGACAGGTGTACGGCGAGGCCTACCGTTCCCTCGACGACGTGCTGAAGGAAATCGCCGCGCTCACCGAGGACGTGGTGGCGGCTGCGGCAGCCGAGTTCTTCAGCCCCGAGCGCTACACCCTGGTGTGGCTCGGCCCGAATCCCTGACCAGAGCCCTGGAGAAACCGGCATGATCGTCGGCGTTCCGAAAGAGATCAAGACCAACGAGAACCGCGTGGCCCTCGTGCCCGCCGGCGCTGAAGCACTGGTGGCGGATGGCCACACCGTGCTGGTGGAGCAGGGCGCGGGGCTGGGCAGCGGGTTCTCGGACGACGCCTACAAGGCGGTCGGGGCGCAGATCGTCTCTGCCGTGGCGGACGTCTGGGCCAAGGCCGAGATGATCATGAAGGTCAAGGAGCCGATCGCCGTGGAGTGGCCCCGGATGCGGAAGGGGCAGGTACTTTTCACCTACTTCCATTTCGCGGCTGCCGAAGATCTCACCAAGGCCGTGATCGCGTCGAATGCAATCGCCATCGCGTACGAGACCGTCCAGCTCGACTCGGGGGAGCTGCCGCTCCTCACGCCGATGAGCGAAGTCGCGGGCCGCATGGCGGTACAGGAGGGAGCCAAATACCTCGAGAAGGTGTTCGGGGGCAGCGGCATTCTCCTGGGCGGCGTCCCCGGCGTCCTGCCGGCGGAAGTCCTGATCATCGGCGGCGGCGTCGTCGGCACCAACGCGGCGAAGATGGCCGCCGGCCTCGGCGCCCACGTCACGATGCTCGACGTGTCGCTCGATCGCCTGCGCTATCTGTCCGACGTCCTGCCGCCGAACGTCGATCTGCTGTACTCGAACCGCCACAACATCCTGGATCAGCTGAAGAAGGCCGATCTGGTGGTCGGGGCGGTCCTGCTCCCGGGCGCCAAGGCGCCGCATCTGGTGAAGCGCGCCGATCTCAAGCTCATAAAGCCCGGCTCGGTGATCGTCGACGTCGCCGTGGACCAGGGCGGCTGCATCGAGACCATCAAGCCCACCACGCACGAGAATCCGACGTACGTGGTGGACGGCATCATCCACTACGCCGTCGCCAACATGCCGGGCGGCGTGCCGCGCACGTCGACCCTCGCGCTCACCAACGCGACGTTCCCGTACGCCAAGCGGCTGGCCAAGAT
>DATBBZ010000226.1:0-1612 GCA_036270745.1 Gemmatimonadales bacterium
CCGCCGACACGCTCTCGTTCGACGGTCTCCACTCGAGTTTTCCCGGTCTCACCGTGCGGGGATCGGCCGCCGGCACCATCCGCGCGACGGGAACGCCGGGTGTCCTCGCGACCCACGTGGACCTCACCGGTATCACGGGCGCAGGGCACGTGAAGGCCGACGGCACGCTGGATCTCAGTCCCGGTCACTTCGCGGGCCGGAATACCGACGTGACCTGGAATGACTTCGATCCGCAGGATTGGATTGTGGGGGCGCCTCCTTCCCGACTGGCGGGGCACGGGACGGGCACGATCGAGGCGGACAGCGGGCGTGCACCCGCCGGTGCGTTCGAGGCGACGCTGGGCCCCTCCATGGTGGCGGGCGCGGCGCTCGACGGCGGGTACGTCGGGGCCCGATTTGCCGACAACCGGGTGTACGTCGACTCGCTGCTCCTCCATCAGCCCGGAATCCGAGTGACCGGGCTCGGGGACATCGGCTGGCACCGGCCCGCGGGCGGTTCGTTGATCGTCGACATCGAGGCCGACTCCGTCGATGGACTCGACTCCCTGCTGACCTGGGTCACCGGACGGAGCCGGGCGCCCGACGGCACGCTCGCGCCCCTCGTGGGCGATGCGCGCGCCAGTGTGACTCTCGATGGGTCGCTCGACTCCCTCACCGTGACGGTGCGGGGGTCCTTCGACCGGCTGCGGGCGCGCGGTCTGATGTTCTCGGGGGCCCTCGCCCACCTCCAAGTGCTGCCGGGACCGGTGCCCCGCTTCGCCGGCGACGTCACCTTCGACTCGGCGCGGGGTTTTGGGGAGCAGCTGTCGTCGGCCCGCATGGCGGCTCGCGGGACCAGTTATTCGCTCACCTGGGCTCTGCGCTCCGGTTTGGGCGCGCTGGCCACCGTCTCCGGTGGCGGGCGCTTGGAGCGGGCGCCTGATCTGACCGCCATCGGGGTCGACTCACTGGGATTAGAGGCGCCCGGAGGTTCGTGGACACTCGATCGGCCGGTGGAAGCCGCAGTCACCGACACTGCCATCCGCGTCGGCCGGATTTCCCTGTCCCAAAACGGAGGGCAGGGGAAGGTCTCAGGACAGGTAGATCTGCGAGCGAACGGCCCCGGCCAGGCCACTCTGCAGGCGGTGGGCGTCCCGATCGCCGGCGTCTACGCGCTGCTCGAGCGCGACACAGCGGGCGTGGGCGGGACCATGACGGCGACGCTAGGGATCGGGGGCACGCGGGCGCAGCCGACCTACACCGGTTCCTTCGCGATGTCCGGGGCGTCGTTCGGCGACTTCAGCACGCCCTATGTGGACGGGACCATCGCCTATCAGGACCAGCGGCTCGACGGCACCATGCATGTCTGGCGGTCAGGGCAGCGCGTACTGAATCTCACCGCGCACCTGCCCCTCGATCTCGCCCTGCTTCCGGTGGCGCAGCGGCAGCTCCCCGACACGCTGGCGATCCGCGCGGTGGCCGATTCGGTCGACCTGTCCGTGGTGGAGGCGATCACCCCGGCGCTCAAGGGTGTGTCGGGATACCTGTCGGCGGACGCCGGGATCCGGGGAACATGGGACGCCCCCCGGCTCGACGGGACCATTGCCATCGACTCCTCCGCCGCGACCATCCC
>DATBBZ010000227.1:0-10807 GCA_036270745.1 Gemmatimonadales bacterium
CTCGGGCGCGCCGTAGAGCCCCTGCTGCTCCACGTCCCATCCGGCCTTCCTTAGTACCGCGTGGCGCGCGGCGGCCAGGCAGGTGGCGTTCGCCATCTGGCAGCCGGTCACGAACCCGAGACTCGCCGTGGCCGGCAGTCCAAAGAGCTCGAGCAGCCACTTCACGGCGATCTCCTCGACCACCGACGCGGCCGGCGACAGCGCGTAGATCCCCGCGTTCTGGTCCCAGGCGGACACGAGCCAGTCCGTGGCCAGGGCCGCTGGGAGACTCCCGCCGACGACAAACCCGAAATACCGCGGTCCCGCCGACGCGATGATCCCCCCATCCGCGTGGCGCGCGAGCTCGGAAACCACCTTCGCTGCGTCCATCCCACTCTGAGGAAGGGGTCCGCCAAGTGCCGCGCGCAGCTCTGCGGCCGAGGCGCGCGCGCCGACGGGGCGGCTGGGGAGACTGGCGAGGTAGGTGCGGGCGGCCTGCACCGCAGCATCCAGCGCGTCGGGTGGAGTCACAGGATCCTCACGAACGGGTGGTGACGAATGCGACGGCACGATTGACCAGCGTCTGATCCCGCAACACGCCGCGATGCCCGAGGCCCTCGGTCAGGATCAGCTCGGCCCCGGGCCAGGTGGCAGCGATCTGCTTTCCTTCTTCTACCGGAATGGTCTCGTCCTGCCGGTCGTGGATCACCAGTGCCGGGTTCCGGGCCCGGGCAAACACGGGCAGCACCTTGAGCTCATCCCAGTCGAACCGGATGCGTCGCTCGCTCCGGGCTCGGAGCGCGGCTCCCGTCTCGGGCGAGAGTTTGAGGACACGCAGGAACTCGTCCACAAAGCGGATGGGATCGGCTGCCGGGGCAAAGAGCGCTACGCGGCGAGGCACGAGGCCGCCCGCCATCGCGATCGACGTCACCACACCGCCGAACGAATGGGCGATGATCGCGTCCGGCGCGCCGACCTGGGCCACCACCGCCTCGAGCGCGCGGGCCATCTCCGGTGCGGACGAGAGCCCGCGACCGGTAAGCCCGTGTCCCGGTCCATCGTATGTCACGGCACTGAAGCCGGCGGCGAGGATCGGATCCACAAACGCCGAAAAACGCCCGGCCGCCCCGCCCCATCCGTGCACCAGGAACACCATCGGACCCGTGCCCCACTGCCAGGCCCGGATCGGACGCCCCTCCGACGTCACGGTGAAGGCGCGCGCTCGATCCAGGGTCGCGACGTCCCCGCTCGAGAGCGGCCGGTGCGGCGGCGTAAAGAAGAGCCGCTCGGCCCAGCGGCTCGCGAGTGCGGGCGAGATCGCCTGCACCCCGCGCAGGGCGAATGACAACGTCATGAGGTTCAGGTTCGCCATCGTGAGGACGGAATGTAGCTTACCCGCCGTGGAAACCGACGTCCTCGTGATCGGAGGCGGGCCCGCGGGCCTCGCCGCGTCGCAGCAGCTCAAACAACGCGGCGTCTCCCACAAGGTGCTCGAGCGCGGGGACGCCGTGGGGCACACGTGGGCCAATCTCTACGATTCGCTGGTGCTCCACACCGGAAAGCGGATGTCGAGTTTACCGGGGCTCCCCTTCCCGGCCGACTATCCGACGTTTGTAAGTCGCGGCGACTTCGTGAAGTACCTCCTGAGCTACCGGGACCGATTTGATCTCCCCGTTCAGACACGGGCGCCGGTGGAGCACTTGGAGCGGACTGCTGGCGGGTGGACTGCCCGCACTCCCCACGGACCGGTGACGAGTCGAGCCGTCGTGATGGCGACCGGGATCGTCGCCAACCCGGTCGTTCCCCGCTTTCCGGGCCAGGACCGATTCCAGGGACGCATCCTGCACAGTGTCGAGTACCGGAGACCGGATCCGTTCCGCGGCCAGCGGGTGCTGGTTGTCGGCGTGGGGAACTCGGGAGGGGAAATCGGCGCCGAGCTCGCCCATGCGGGCGTGGCGGTCACCCTCGCGGTGCGCTCCGGCGCGAACGTCGTCCCTCGGGAGATCCTCGGCATCCCGATCCAGTACATCGCGTTCTACGTTCGGCAGCTCCCCCGCCCCGTGCAGCGCGTGGTCGTCTCCCTCGTCCGGCAGATCACCATCATCAGGCGGGGACCGCCGGTGCTGCCGCCCTCGCAGGTATTCGCGCTCGATGCCGTGCCGTTGATCGGTTTTCACCTGGTCGACGCCATCAAGTCGGGAGCCGCCACGGTCAGGCCGGGACTGCAGGGCTTCACGGAGCGCGGCGTACGATTCACGGATGGGCGCGAAGAGCCGATCGACACGGTGATTCTCGCCACCGGCTTTCATGCGGCGCTGGCACCGCTCGGCCCGCTGGTGACCGCGGATGCCAAGGGATTCGCTCGCCGGGCCGATCGGGTCACGAGCGCCGATCAGCCGGGGCTCTACTTCGTGGGCCAGAACTACGATTCGGGGGGCGGACTCCACAACATCGGCGTCGACGCCCGGCTGGTCGCGCGACAGATTTCCAGACTAAGGACGCACCAATGAACGTCATGCCTGCCCGGACCTCCGACGCCGAACGGGTCCTCACTCCTGAGGCCCTGGCCTTCGTCGCACGCCTGGCTGAGAAATTCGAATCGACGAGGGCGTCGCTGCTCGAGCGCCGCAAGGCGCGGCAGGCGGAGTTCGATCGCGGACAGCTCCCCGGCTTCCTTCCGGAGACCGAAAAAATTCGGCGGGACGCCTGGAAGGTCGCCGCCGCGCCCACGGATCTCGAAGACCGCCGGGTCGAGATCACCGGGCCGGTCGAACGGAAAATGATGATCAACGCGCTCAATTCCGGTGCGCGGGTCTTCATGGCCGACTTCGAGGATGCCCTCTCCCCCACCTGGGAGAACGTGGTCCAGGGGCAGGCCAACCTCCAGGACGCGATCCGGCGGACCTTGACGTTCACCAGTCCGGAAGGAAAGGCGTACCGCCTCAACGACAAGATCGCGACGCTGGTAGTCCGCCCCCGCGGCTGGCATCTCGATGAGCGTCACGCCACCATCGGCGACGCACCCGTCTCGGCGTCCTTATTTGACTTCGGCCTTTACTTCTTCCACAACGCCAAGGAGCTCATCGCCCGCGGCTCGGGACCATACTTCTACCTGCCCAAGCTCGAGTCTCACCTCGAGGCCCGTCTCTGGAACGACGTCTTCACGTTCGCGCAGAAGACCCTCGGCATCCCGCACGGCACCATCCGTTGCACCGTCTTGATCGAGACGATCCTGGGCGCCTTCGAGATGGAAGAAATCCTCTTCGAGCTTCGGGAGCACGGCCCCGCCCTCAATGCCGGCCGCTGGGACTACATGTTCTCGATCATCAAGAAGTTCAGGACGCAACCCACCATGGTGCTCCCCGACCGCGTGCAGGTGACCATGACGGTCCCGTTCATGCGCGCCTACACGGAGCTCCTGGTCGCCACCTGTCACGCCCGCGGCGCGCACGCCATCGGAGGCATGGCCGCGTTCATCCCGAGCCGCAAGGACGCCGAGGTGAGCGCGCGAGCGATCGCGAAGGTGACGGAAGACAAGGACCGCGAAGCGGGAGACGGGTTCGACGGAACCTGGGTAGCCCACCCCGACCTCGTTCCCGTGGCCCAGGCGTCGTTCGACAAGGTGCTGGGGGCCAAGGCCAATCAGAAGCAGCGCCTGCGGGATGATGTCCGGGCCAACGGGGCCCAGCTCGTCTCCCTCGGGATCCCCGGCTCTTCGGTGACCGAAGCGGGGGTCCGCACCAACGTGAGCGTGGCGCTCCAGTACCTCGCGAGCTGGCTCGCGGGGGTGGGCGCGGCCGGGATCAACAACCTGATGGAGGACGCCGCCACTGCGGAGATCTCGCGGGCCCAGCTCTGGCAATGGATCCGGAACAAAACCGGGCTGTCGGACGGACGCAGCATGACGCCCGACTTGTACGCCGCCGTGCGGGATGAGGAGCGCAAAAAGCTCGGAACACTGCCCCATCTGGGGGCGGCGGTTCGCATCCTCGACGGCCTGGTCCTTGCATCTGACTTCACTGAATTCCTCACGATCCCGGCTTATCAGGAGCTCGACCGAGCGCAAGGAGGATGAGATGAGCACGGAGACTCTGCGGGACATCGCGGCGCTGGAGCGGCGCTGGGCCAACGATCCCCGTTGGACCGGGATCAAGCGCGACTACTCGGCGGCCGACGTCGTGTCGCTCAGACCGTCACTGCGCATCGAGCACTCGCTGGCCCGCGCCGGGGCCGACCGACTCTGGCACCAGCTCGAAACCACGCCCTTCGTCCAGACCTTCGGCGCCCTTACGGGCGCCCAGGCGGTCCAGATGGTGAAGGCTGGACTCGAGGCCATCTACCTGAGTGGCTGGCAGGTGGCGGCGGACGCCAACCTCTCGGGGCAGACCTATCCCGATCAGAGCCTGTATCCATCGAACAGCGTGCCCGCTCTGGTGAAACGACTCAACCAGGCGCTCATGCGCGCCGATCAGATCGAGCGGGCGGAGTCGGGGCATGCCGCCATCGACTGGTACGCGCCCATTCTGGCTGACGCCGAGGCGGGGTTCGGCGGCCCCCTGCACGCGTTCGAGCTCATGAAGCAGATGATCGACGCCGGTGCGGCCGGCGTGCACTTCGAGGATCAGCTGGCGTCGGAGAAGAAGTGCGGGCACCTGGGCGGCAAGGTGCTGGTCCCGACGCAGCAGTTCATCAAGACGCTCGTCGCGGCCCGGCTCGCCGCCGACGTACTGGATGTGCCGACCCTCATCGTGGCCCGGACGGACGCGCTTTCCGCGACGCTCCTGACCTCGGACATCGACCCCAGAGACCGGGCCTTCCTCACCGGCGATCGGACCCCGGAGGGTTATTTCCGCGTCCGCGACGGCCTGGAGCCCGTCATCGTCCGGGCGCTCGCCTACGCGCCCTACGCCGACCTGCTCTGGTTCGAGACGTCCACGCCCGATCTCGAAGAGGCTCGCCTCTTCGCCGAAGCCGTCCACGCGAAGTTCCCCGGGAAGCGCATGGCCTACAACTGCTCCCCGTCTTTCAATTGGAAGCACCACCTGGGGGATGCCGAGATCGCCGGGTTCCAGGAGTCACTGGCCCAGATGGGCTACAAGTTCCAGTTCATCACGCTGGCGGGCTGGCATCTGTTGGGGCTGCACACGTTCGACCTGGCGCGGGCGTACCGAGACGAGGGAATGACCGCCTACGTCCGGCTGCAGCAGGAGGAGTTCGCGCGGGAGGCGGAGGGCTACACCGCCACCCGCCACCAGCGCGAGGTCGGAGCGGGATACTTCGACCGGGTGCTGGCGGCGGTGACGGGTGGCGAAGCCTCGACGTCGGCCCTGAAGGGGTCGACCGAGACGGAGCAGTTCCGGGCTACGGGGTCCGGTCGCTGACCTGGCGGGTGCCGCCTTTGGCACCCCCGCTCCATTTCTGGAACCAGCTCATCATGTAGAGCTGGGTGCGCATGAAGTTCGACGGCTTCGATCCGGTGCCGTGGTATTCATCCGCAAAGCGCAGCAGCACCGTCGGCACATGGTTCATCTTCAGCGCCGCGAAGAACTCTTCGCTCTGGGGCATGGGTGTGCGGCGGTCGAGCTCGCCGGTCATCAGGAGCGTCGGCGTCGTGATGTGCCCGACGTACATCAGCGACGAGTGCGCCAGCCAGGGCTCGGGCTTGTTCCACCAGGGATCACTGAAGAGGCTGTAAGTGAACAGCGGGACGTCCGTGACGCCCGCCATGCTGATCCAGTCGATCACCGGACAGCGCACCGCCGCCGCCGCGAACCGCTGGGTATGGCCGATCACCCAGCTCGACAGCACGCCGCCACCCGAGCACCCGGACACGAACATGCGTGTCGTGTCCACAATGCCCCGGCCGATCACCGTGTCCACACCCGCCATGAGATCGTCGTAGTCGGGACCCGGATAATTGTGGTCGATGCCGTCGGAGAACGCGGTGCCGTAGGCGGTGGACCCGCGCGGATTCACGTACAGCACGAGATACCCGTCGGCCGCGAAGTTCTGGAACATGTAGCTCCAGCCCACGGTGTACTCGGAGTAGGGCCCGCCGTGGATCTCGAGAATGAGCGGGTACTTCTTGTGGGGATCGAATCCCGGCGGCGTCACGATCCAGGCCTCGACGCGCGCGTTGCCGCTGGACCGGTACCAAAGCTCCTGTTCCTGCGCGAGATGCTTCCCGGCCAGCACGTCGTCGTTCACGGACGTCAGGCGGGTGGTGCCCTCGAACCTTTTGAGGCTGTAGCGGACGACGTTCCCCGGGTGGGTGAAGTCGGTTTCGGTCCCCACCGCCGAGAGGTCCTTGGCCAGGGAGTTCAGGGACAGGAGGTGCGTGCCGGTGGTGATCGTCTTCACGCCGCCGGCGACGGCAGCGAAGTGGACGTTCTGCGTGCCCGTATCCTGCACCGTAAAGAACACCCCGGTGTTGTCCCCCGCCCAATTCAATTCCTGGGGATCGCGATCCAGGGTGCCGTCGATTTTCCGCGGTTGAGATCCGTCCGTGCCCATGACGTACAGACCGGCGGTCGTGTGCGACTTCGCCGAGGAGTCGTACCCGGCATAGGCCACCAACCGGCCATCAGGGGAAATCGTCGGGTTCGCCCAGAATCCGGGCCGGGTGGTGAGACGCTTGACGCCGCCGGAGGTGACGTCGACCCGATACACCTGGGAAGACTGATAGGCGTAATCCCCGGCCGAATCCTGGAGGCCGTCGAAGAGCATCGCCTTTCCGTCCGTCGTCCACGCCAGCCCCGCGCCCCCCGTCAGGCCGTCGAACCGCGCGCCGACGTTCCAGTTGCCGTTCGTGAGCTGGCGCGGCGTGCCGCCATCCGCCGAGACGACGAACAGGTGGGTGAATCCGGGATCCGTGAAGCCCACCCGGTCCTGCCGGTAGTGCAGTCGGTCTTCCATTCGCGGCGCCGGGGTCCACTTCGCGCCCTCGGGCGCGGCGGGCATCGCGATCTTCCAGTTGTCAGACTGCGGCACGAACATCACGAACGCGATGGATTTGCCGTCCGGAGACCATTTGGGATCGCCGGGCGCGTGTTCGGTGCGCGTCACCTGACTGGTGGCACCCTCCGCGTCCATCCAGCGGACGAAGATCTGCGTGCCTTTGGGTTCGCCGTCGGCGAGGTAGAGGATCCGCGAGCCGTCGGGGGACCACCGGGGACCGGACCCCTTCACGAGCAACCGGTTGTGCGAGCCGTCCGCGCGCATGGCCCAGATGGCGGACTCGAACTTGTCCTCGAGCTTGTTCACCCACCGCCGAGTGTAGAGGATCTGGGCCCCGTCCGGCGACAGCTGCGGATCGGACACCCCTTCCATGTCGAGATAGTGATTCACGGTCAGCAGGGAGTCCGAGGCGGGCTCCTGCGCCACTGTGCGAGCGCCCGGCACGGCCGCCAGGCATGCGAGCGCGAGCACGACGACGATGTGGTTCGAGACGGTCATCTGAGTACCACTCCTTCGATGGCATCCAACAGATAGCCCATCTGCACCGCGCTTTCCGTGGTGAGACGGTAGGTGCGGCCGGAGACTTTCTCGAGTCCCGGCCAGTGCAAGGAATCGACGCCCATGACCACGCTGTCGGGGTAACTCGCCCGCAGGGTGAGCTCGATCTGATACGGCTTGGGCAGCTTGTAGGGCTGGAAGGTGTGGGCCCGCGCGAGCCGCACGGCCTTGGCGGCCGAGTCGGCGAGCATCCGGCGCAGCTTGACGGGGCTGTAGGTGACGGCCGCGCCCCGCGACAACGCCCACTTGGTGATCACGCCGACGAATTTGTCGCCCAGGATCTCCCGGCACTGCGCGATCAAGGCGTCATCGCCGGTGACCATGGAGACCCCGACGCCGAACTCGCCGGCGATCAGCGCGTTGATGCCGACCTCGTTCAGCTCGTGCCCGTCGACCGAGAAGTGGTCGAACGAATAGTTGTGCGCCAGGACACCGGGACGCCCGGGCCCCGCGTGCGCGCCGGTGAAGATCACGGTGCCCACGCTCGAGTCGATGCCCGTGATCATGATCAGGGGCTTCGGGAAGCCGCGGATCAGGAGCGCGGCGGTGTCCAACTCCTCAGGGATAATGTTGGCGAACAGATTGCCACCATGCCCCTCGTTCACCACGAACGATCGGCCGCCGGACAGGCGGGAGCCGCGGATGACCGCGTTGACCTCCTGCGTCATCAGTTGCCGGGAATGGCCCCAGTAATCAGGACCGGTGAGGTTGGCGTAGCCCTTGCCCTCTATCCCGGCGATGACTTCATGGATATTCACCACGCTCCCCATCCCCTCCATATCGGGGATGATGTACACACGGTAGCCATCAGGGGGCGGCAGCTTGGGAAGCGGGTACGTCGTTTGCGGAGCCTGGGCCACGAGGGCGGCAGGCAGAAGTGCGAGCCACGGCAGGAACTTCACGAGGCACTCCCAGGTTGGTTGACGGAGAGCGGACGGGGGCTAAGTGAGCACCTCCCCGGAAGGCAGGCAAGGCCTTCGAGCTGGGTTACATTAGCTCCATGCGGGTTCCTCAGTTCCTGGTCAAAGTCCGGCTCTGGTTCGATACCGCGGCGGCCCCGGAGTCGTCGGTACAGCGTGTAGACTGGGTGCGCGTGATTCCGTTCGTCGTGATGCACGCCGCCTGTCTGGGCGTGATCTGGGTGGGCTGGAGCTGGACCGCGGTCACGGTCGCCATCGCCCTCTACGTGGTCCGAATGTTCGCCGTCACCGGGTTCTACCACCGCTACTTCTCGCACCGCACGTTCCACACTTCCCGGCCCGCCCAATTCGCCTTCGCCGTCCTTGGGAACACCGCCGTCCAGCGCGGTCCGCTCTGGTGGGCCGCCCACCACCGGCGGCATCACCGGGTGGCCGACACCGAGCTGGACGTGCACTCCCCGCGGCAGCACGGATTCTGGTGGAGTCATATGGGGTGGATCACGTCCGATGGGAATTTCCGCACCGACTTCTCCCAGGTGACCGACCTGGCCCGCTATCCCGAGCTCCGCTTTCTGGACCGGTTCGACGCCCTGGTCCCGTTGCTCCTGGCGGTGGCGCTCTTCCTGGCCGGGGGGCTGCAGCTCCTCATCTGGGGCTTCTTCATCAGTACGGTCGTGCTGTTCCATTGCACGTGTCTCATCAACTCGCTCGCGCATACTCTGGGCCGCCGGCGGTATGATACACCCGACGATAGCCGGAACAGTCTGATCCTGGCGCTGATCACCCTGGGCGAGGGGTGGCACAACAACCACCACCGTTATCCCGGCGCGGTCCGGCAGGGATTCCGCTGGTGGGAAGTGGACTTCACCTACTACGGACTCCGCGTGCTCGCGCTCGTGCGGCTGATTCGCGATCTCCACCCCGTGCCGCGCCGGTTGCTCGAATCGATGTGAGCCTGCTCGACCGCGTCGCCCGCGATGGGCTCCTCCATCGTCTCGACCGCATCACCTACGGACGCATTGCGCTCGACGACCGAGTGTTTGGTAACGGTACCGGCCCCTCCGTCACCCTGCACGTCAAAGACCCGCGATTCTTCCGGGCCACCGCCCTGGGCGGGAGCCTCGGTGCCGCCGAGGCATTCCTGAACGGGTGGTGGGAGACGGACGACCTGGTGGGGCTAGTGCAGGTGATGGTGCGAAACCGGTCGACGCTTGAAGGTCTGGAACGAGGGCTGACGCTCTTGGCCAAGCCGTTCCGCTCCCTGGCCCACGCCCTGCGGCGCAACTCGCGCCGGGGCAGCCGGCGGAACATCGCCGCGCACTACGATCTCGGGAACGAGTTCTTTCAGCTCTTCCTCGACGATACCCTCGCCTATTCCTGCGGGATCTTCGCACATCCCGGGGCCAGTCTGCACGACGCCTCCGTCGCGAAGTTCGAGGCAGTCTGTCGGCTGCTCGAGCTGTCCCCCGAAGATCATCTGCTCGAGATCGGAACCGGATGGGGCGGATTCGCGATGCACGCGGCGCGGGAGTACGGCTGCCGGGTCACGACCATCACCATTTCGGCGCAGCAGGAGCTCCTCGCGAAGCGCCGGATTGCCGATGCCGGACTCTCCTCGCGCATCACGGTCCTGAACCGGGATTACCGGGACCTGGAGGGGACGTACGACAAGCTGGCGTCGATCGAGATGATCGAGGCGGTCGGTCACCAGTTTCTCGACGGATTTTTCCGTGTGTGCGCCGAGCGCCTGAAGCCCGGCGGGCGCTTCGCCCTGCAGGCGATCACGATTCAGGACCAGCTGTACCACTCCGCGCTTCATGAGGTCGACTTCATCAAGGCCTACGTCTTTCCGGGCTCCTTCATTCCCTCTCGGGCCGTGCTGGCCGAGTCGGCGGGACACACCGATCTCACACTCGTGGACCAGCACGATCTGACGCCGCACTACGCCGAGACGCTGAAGCACTGGCGCCAGAACCTCCTCGCCCACCGCCCTCAGGTGCTGGCGCTCGGCTTCGATGAACGGTTCATGCGCTTGTGGGAGTTCTACTTCGCCTACTGTGAAGGAGGCTTCCGGGAGCGCGTGCTGGGCGACGTGCAACTGCTCTACGAAAAAACGGCGAAGTCTGTGTAACGGAAGGTGATACGGCTCACAACCTTACAGCATGGACCTCTTTCGCCGAGCGGTACCACCCCCCATTTTGGAGCAGGCTATTTCGAGGTGAAACCGGTGTTATCCACCCAAGTGAAGTTCCAGAGCCGAGCATCTACGGCGTTCATGGACGAGCTCAAGGCCCGCGTGGACAGCTATTTCGAGTCCAGGCACCTCTCGTCCAAGGCGGACTTCTCGATGGTGGCGAAGTCGGTGATTCTCTTGAGCGCCTACTTCGGCGGGT
>DATBBZ010000228.1:0-7030 GCA_036270745.1 Gemmatimonadales bacterium
CTCGACGTCACCGTCCAGGCGCAGATCCTGGAGCTCCTGGAAAAGCAGCAGGCCGACATGGGCATGGCAGTCATGCTCATCACTCACGATTTGGGGATCGTCGCCGGCGCCGCCGACCGCGTGGTCGTGATGTACGCGGGACAAGTGGTGGAAACGGCGGCGACGAGAGACTTGTTCGCCGCACCACTCCACCCCTACACGGCAGGACTCCTGGCCTCGGTGCCCCGGCTCGAGAGTGGCCGCGGGACACTGAAGGGCATTCCCGGTTCCGTACCACCTGCGACGGACTGGCCGGCGGGGTGCCGGTTTCATCCGCGCTGTCCCCATGCCTGGGAGCGGTGCCGGACCGAAGAACCGCCTTTGCTCGTTGGCCCCCGCCCCGGTCAGTCGGCCCGGTGCTGGCTGGTGCAAGAGCCGGCCCGCAGGAAGCCGGGGGCTTCCTGAGCGCCCTGGTCCAGGTCGACGGGCTGGTCAAGCACTACCGCGGGAACCGCGGCTGGCTGGGCCTCGCGTCGTCTCCGCCGGTGCGCGCGGTGGACGGGGTGTCCTTCTCGATCGACGCGGGAAAAACGCTGGCGCTTGTCGGAGAGACCGGATCCGGGAAGACCACGGTGGGCCGCACGCTGCTCCGGCTGGTCGAGCCCACCGAAGGCCGGTTCATCTTCGACGGGCTCGACGTCTTCGGATTGAAGAGTGGCCCCCTGCGCGCGGTGCGGCGGAGCCTGCAGGTGATCTTCCAGGATCCGTCCGGATCACTCAATCCGCGTCTGACCGCCGGCGACGCCATTGCCGAGGCCCTGATCATCCATCGGTTGGCGGCGCGAGCGGAGCGACCAGGGCGGATCGCCGAGCTGCTCCGGGAGGTGGGTCTCGACCCGTCATTCGCGCCGCGGTATCCACACGAGCTCTCGGGTGGCCAGCGCCAGCGCGTGGGAATCGCGCGGGCCCTCGCGGTGCGCCCCCAATTCCTGATCTGTGACGAGCCCGTCACCGCCCTCGATGTCTCCGTGCAGGCGCAGGTGCTCAACCTCCTGCGTGACCTGCAGCGGATTCACGGTCTGACCTATCTCTTCATCGCCCATGACCTGGCGGTGGTCCGCCACGTCGCGGACGAGGTCGCGGTGATGTACGCGGGCCAGATCGTCGAGCGGGGGCCCGCGGACCGCATCTATTCAGCGCCGCGGCACCCCTACACTCGCGCCCTGCTCTCCGCGGTGCCGGTCCCGGACCCCGATGCGCCGCGGTCACGAATCGTCCTGTCTGGAGATGTCCCCTCGCCGACGCATCCGCCGGCGGGGTGCCGGTTTCACCCGCGGTGCCCGCATCCGCTGAAGGATTCGCGCTGTGCCTCGGAGATTCCGGAGCTGCGGGACTTCGGGAATGGGCAGGTGGCAGCGTGCCATTTTGGAGAGAAGCCCATGTAATTGAGGTCCTTCGCTCGCGCGCATTCGCGCGCTTCGCTCAGGATGACAGGCTGGGTTTTTCTTTTTCAAAAAGGAAATGGAACGAAGGTGTAATCCTGAGCGCCGAAGGCGCGAAGGACCTGCTTTTTTGGGCTAGTACTCCCCCAGATCCCGCCCCATTACAACCTCCCCCTTAAAGGTCTGTCGGACCGCCGCCAGCATCTCCTCATCCGTCGCCCCCATCCGAATGATGTGCGTGAGTACCAGGAGCTTGGGATGAATCCGTTCGGCCAGCAGGCCGAGCTCCACGTCGGACGTGTGGAGGGACTTCATGTAAGTGGGCCAATCGGCGCCGCCGGGGCGGTCTTCGACCTTCAGATGCGACCCCGAATAGACCTCGTGCACGAGCACGTCAGCTCCCGCCGAGGCCTTGACCAGCTCTTCCGAGGGTCTGGTGTCTCCGGAAATCACGACTACCCGCCCCGGGGTGTCGAAGCGGTACCCGTACGCCTCGAGTGGGCCGTGTAACACCCGGAAGGCGGTGACTTTCACACCCGCGCTGTCGTACACCACGCCGGCGGCGATCTCGTGCACGGCCACCCGCAGATTGTCCCCCGACTCGTGCTCGAGATCCTCGATCCGCGCCTTCTCGTCCACCGCGTAGGCCGCCAGCAGATGGTCAGTCATGGGCTGGAGTCCGGCGGGCCCATAGACCTGGAGCGGACCGCGCCTCTGCATCACCCAACTGGTGAGGATCAGGTCGGCGAGGCCAAGGGTGTGGTCCGAGTGGAGGTGGGTGATGAAGACGGCAGTCGGGCCGTTGATGGGCAGGTGCGCCGCCGCCATCCGGCGCTCGACCCCGACGCCGGCGTCGACCAGGAAGGTCCGGTCACCGACGACCACCGCCGTCGCTGGGCCCCAGGCGTTGGGGTCGGGGCGCGGGAAGCCGGTGCCGAGGAGGACGACTTTGGTCTGGGCCGACAGCGAGCCTGTCAGCAGAACGAGCAGGACGGCGACCAGTCCCCTGTTCACCCCGGGCTTGCGACCCGTCCTTTCAGGGCCGGGGTCAGGAACACCCATCACCGCACGCCGCCCATCAGCTTCTTCACCGTAGGAATCAGTAGCAAAGCGATCACCGTCCAACCAAGGCAAATGGCGGCCACCGTGAGAAACAGAGCAGGCATCTGGGCGGGGGTCATAAACCCGGCCGCATGGCCCGCCAGCCAGTTACCGATTGCATCGGCCAGGAACCACAATCCCAGCATCATTCCCACGATGCGGACCGGGGACAACTTCGTGAAAACCGACAACCCAACCGGGGACAGACAAAGCTCGCCCAGCTCTTGAATGGCGTAACACCCCACGAGCCACCAAAGGCTGATCCGGAAGTCGGGATTGGCGTGAACCGCGCCGCCCGGAATGAGAAGCAGAAGGTATGAAAGCCCCACGAAGCCAACGCCCAAAGCGAATTTTGTGGGGGTCGAGGGTTCCCGCTTGCCCAATTTCACCCACATCCAAGCGAAAATTGGCGCGAAGATCACAACGCAGAACGACTGGACGGTAACGAACCACCCGGCAGGGAAGGTGAATCCGAAGACGGTTCGATTTGTGTATTGATCACCCAGTAAGTTGAGGGACGATCCGGCCTGCTCATACCCGAACCAGAACACGATCGCGCAAACGAAGAAGACTCCCATCGCCGCGATTCGCTTCCACTCGACGGCCGTCAAGCTCAAGAACGTGGGCCCACTCGCAGCGATCACCGACTCCTTGGGTCGCACCTTCCGTGACAACCGCTCGATCGCCGGCCCGATCCGCTCCCGTCCGCGTACATATTGCCAGAGCCCAAGCGTCATGCCCACGCCCGCGCACGCAAACCCCAGGTGCCAGTCAACTTTTTCAGCAATCGTGTCGGCGATGAGGGGGCCAAGGATGGCACCCGTGTTGATGCCCATGTAGAAAATCGAGAATCCAGCGTCCCGTCTTTGGTCCTGCTCGTCGTAGAGAGCACCGACGATTCCGCTCACATTCGGCTTCAGCAACCCCGTGCCAATCACGATGAGAGTGAGGCCGGCGTAGAAGAACGGCAGCGGATGGAAGGCCAGCGTGAAGTGGCCAAGCGCAATTATGATCCCACCAATCAGCACGCTTCGGTACTGGCCCAGCCAATGGTCCGCGACAATGCCGCCGAAGACGGCCATCCCCCACACGCTACCCGTGTAGAGGCCATAAACCTGACCCGCATGGGCCTTGTCGAAACCCAGTACGTGGACCATGTAGAGAATGAGGAACGCCCTCATACCGTAGTACGAGAACCGTTCCCACATCTCGGTGAAGAACAGTGTCGACAGTCCGCGAGGATGCCCGAACCACGACGCATCCCGGCCGGGGGAAGCCGTCACCGGCGCGCTCACTTCTTTCTCCGGGCCAGGATGTCGTCGAGCGCGATGCGGTCGATCCTCCCGTCCATGCGGACTCGCACGTCGTAGTTCTCCCAGTACATGAAGTTGGCGAGCGCTTCCAGGAACGTCTGGTTGGCCGTGCCCTGCGGAGCGGACAGCCACTTCTCTTTCTGATTCAGCGGTTCGCGCAACAGAATGGGCTCCAGCTGCTTCACGACGTCGGGCGTGATGGGGATCAGATCTTCGGGCTTGGAGGTGAAGAAGTAGAGCTGGTGCAGCCGGTACAGCCGGTCGAGCTCCCGGATGGGATTGGTGTCGTCGTAGACCCGGATGTCGATGTAGCGGTCGTTATTGCCGAGATATCCGGCGTTCCTGCGGACCACGAGCAGCGCCGCCGATTCCATCCCGCGCTTGTCCCCGCCCCCGGCCTGCCCCGCGTGCAGAGCCGCCATCAGCCGGTCGGCGAGCGATCCCTTCGCCGCCATGAAGGCGTCGGCCAGGTTCTTCACCGTTTGATCCGAGACCATGATGTTCGCCTGCGCCGCGAATCCGCGGCCCACGATCATCTGGCCCTTGCCCCCCAGCACGATCACGCCCCCCGAGCCGAGCGTGCGGCCGCCCGCCCAGTCGAAGCAGGAGTCGCCGGTCCAGCTCGCCGCATTCCCCATGGCGTCCACCATCCCGACCTGCCGCTGGGAGGGCCTCGGGTCGGAGCGCATCACGATCTGCATGGCCTCGGGCGCCGTAGCGCCCTGCGCGATCAGGTCCAGCCCTTCATTGCCGAAGTGCGTGTTGCCAAGCGATTGGCTCGCCACCGCGCCCACGCCCGCCCGCGCCCAGGGCACGATCCCGCCGACGTTCGGGAACTTGGATTCCACCGCGATGCCCAGATCTCCCGTGGCGGAATCGTAGGCCACGATGCTGTAGGTGTGGGCGCGTTTGGTGAGATCGGCGGGTGCCGTCGTCGGGAGGGGAACCGGGTTCTGCAGGGCCAGCACGAGCAACAGCATCGGCTCAGTCCTTTCGCATTTTCTTCTTGAGTTCGTCGAGCTGCCGGTCGGCGGCCGCCTCCCGCTGCGTCCGCTCCATCTGCGACTTGAGGAGATCATCCTCGGGATCGACGCCCGGACGAGTGCCCCCCGCGCGCTGGATCTCCCGCCAGGCCTCTTCGGTGCTCCGCTCACTCCCCGCCCGGGACTGATCGGCCACCGAGAGCTGCGACTGCATGTCGTTGAGCTCCTTCTCGGCCAGGGACAGCTCTTCCTGCTGCGCCGCGAGCTTCTTCTCGAGCATGGCGACCCGGTCCCGGTGCTTTCCGGCGAACCGGCCCGCGACCTCCACGGTCTCGGCGTCCTGAATCTCTCCCGCCAACCGGCCCCGCCGCTCCGCATCCGCGAGCTTCTGCCGTTCGCCGGCCAGCTCCAGCTCCGTGCGCTTCAACGCCTCGCGGACCTCCCGAGCGGCGACCTTCGCGTCCACCACGGCCTCCCGCATCTGACCGGCCAGTTGGCGCAGGTCGGCGGGCGGCGTCGCGGCGTCGAGGGCGGCTCGAAGAGCGTCTCGCAAGCGCTCGAACACCTGTCGGTCAGCTCTTCCGGATGGTCTTGGCGAAGAACGTGGAGAACACGGGCTCGACCGCGCGGGACCCACACGAGGGGCACACCGGCCGGCGCTTGCCGTGTTCCGAAATGGTGAGTTGCTCCGTGAACACCTCGTCGCACGCCGTGCAGCGGTACTCGTAGAGGGGCATGGCCGAAAAGTGCGGGCCCCGGGAGGCCCGGTCAAGTTGACGGAGCGCCGGAAGTGGCCAGATTGCTTGGAGATGCGACGCCTTCGATACCTGGTCCTCGCTCTGATGCTGGGGTGCAACGACGGCCTTCAGCCGACCGTCATCTGCGATCCCCACCTAGTGGGCGTGTGCGGGCACGTGACCTTCCGGGGCTCGGTTCCCGACAGCACGGCCGCAGTGTACATCGTGGCCTACCGCAGGTTCCCGCAGAGCCCGGCCGACCTCTTCAATTTCGTCCCCTTGCCGCCCCAACAGCTGGCCGTGCCGGGGACCGGCGACTCCGTCGAGGCGTACTCCCTCCCGCTCTTGAACGATCAGTACCACTGGGTCCTCGCGGTGTGGGTGAAGGTCGGCCTCGTCGCCGGCGACACCGCGAACGAGGATGCCCACCTCATGGAAGCGGGCTACTACCGCGATCCCGCGGATACCACCAAGCCCGGCATCGTGACGGTCCACTCGGCGGGCACGGGCGACATCGACTTCGTGGTCGACTTCGCCAACATGCACAGCGTGTCCTACTTCTTCCCGCCATGACGCGCCGACTCGTCTTCGTTCTCTCCGCCGGCCTGGCGCTGCCGGCGGCCGCGCAGCAAACGGGGGCCATCGTCGGTACCGTGCGGGACACCGCCGGGGGGCCGGTCGTGGGGGCCAAGATCGAGGCGATCGGCGCGGCGTTCACGCTCACCGGCACCGATGGCCGCTTCACTCTGAGGGAGATTCCGGCCGGCCCGGTGCGGGTCCGCGCCCAAGCCTTCGCCTTCCGTCCGGACTCCGCGGACCTCCTGGTTCCGGCAGGCGACTCGGTGACCTGGACCGTCACGCTCCGCGCCGGGGTGTTCTACCTCCCGGGGCTCGTGGTGACCGCCGGGAAGCGCCCGGAGTCGCTCGAGAACGTCGCAGCGTCCGTCGTGCTCCTGTCCGACAGCGCCATCGCGCGTCACGCCGTGAACACCATCGACGAAGCGGTCAATCGGGTTCCGGGCGTGCAGTTCCTCAACGGACAGATCAACATCCGAGGCTCCTCCGGGTTCGAGCAGGGGCTGGGGGCCCGTGTACTGCTCCTGGTGGACGGGGTTCCGATGAACGAGGGCGACCGCGGCGGGATAGACTGGGACCTCGTGCCGGTCGATGACGCGGAGCGCGTGGAAGTGGTGAAGGGCGCCGGCAGCTCGTTGTACGGATCGGCGGCCCTGGGCGGGGTGGTGAACATCGTCACGCGCGACATCCCTGAGGGTATCCACGGACGCGTGCGGTTCTTCGGCGGCGGATTCGCCAACCCGCCCGACTCCCTCTGGAGATTCCGGAGTTTCACCGGCATGCAGGGTGGCGGCTCGGTAACGGGGTCCTTCGGCACCGACCAGTTCCGCGGGGCCCTGACCGTCGGGGGCCGGCATTCGGATGGGTACCGGCAGCAGGATGCCTCGGACCACCTGCAG
>DATBBZ010000229.1:0-1927 GCA_036270745.1 Gemmatimonadales bacterium
GGGCGAGGGCAGCGTGCGACGGTTGGAGGGAAGTGGGGAGGACGAGTGGGACGAGACCGGCCGTTTCCAGCGCCGTGACGTACGACGTGTTGAGATGGACCCGCTCGTCCTCGTCGGTGTGGCGATGGGCGGTGACGGCGACGACGGTCATTGCGTCGCGCGGACCGAATCCCCGAGCAGCGGACACTTGGGGTTCGACACCCCGGTCCAATCCACCCGGACGCCGAACAGGGGAATATCCGCGCCGCCACTCGAGACCGTGCCCAGCTTCGGGTACCCGCGCGGCGCGGGGGACTCGAAGACCATGACGCCCTCGACACGCGACGACGTGTCATCTACGACCAGGAGTCCGAAGCCGCCGGTGCCCGGGATCGGGAAATTCGGGCCCTGATAGCCCAGAACGAGATTCTTGGACGCGTCGTAGCCCACGAGCGCGGTACCTGGTTCCTTGCCAGCCACCCGGCCCGGGAGCGATGCCGGGAGTCCCCGCGGCGCTTCGGTGAGCACCATCCGCGCATCCTGCAGCTGCTCCTGGATCACCGTCGGCCCGACGACGTACCCCAGGCCGCACACGGGCGACCCGCTCCGCCCCGTGCCGCAGGCGACCAGGGCGAAGAAGAGCAGGAGAGCCGGTGCGGCGCGCATGGGTCGAAAGGTACTAATAGACGTAGGTCACCGTCATGGTGACGGTCGCGACCGGCTCCAGGGTCCGGGGCGCCAGCGCGTAGACGTAGTTGAGCGCATTGGTCGCCAGGAGCCGGAGGTCGAAGGCACCGAGGCGCCAGCCCGCCCGGAGATCGAGCACTTTGCCTGCCACCCGGGGGTCCGTGGTGTAGATCTCCACGCGATCGATGCGGCTCGAGTAGCGGAAGTCCGCGCCCACCGACGCGGGTCCCCGAGCGTAATCCGCCGACAGCGTCAGGAGATGACGCGGACGGAAGGGGAGGGGCCGGTTGGGCGTGGAGTCGGTGGCCAACTCCCTCGCGTCCAAGTACGTGTACGCCACGCCGAGTGTGAGATTCGGCGTGAAGGGCGCGACTCTGACGCTGACGTCGAGGCCGGTCAGCCGCGCGCGCTCGAGGTTCTGGAACTGGATCGTGTCTCCGGCCAGCGCGGGCGAGATGTAGTCCGTGGCCCGGGTCTGGAAGATCGCGGCGTCGGTGGTGAGCCAGGGTGTGATCACCGCGGCGTTTCCGATCTCCCCGGTCCACGCGGTCTCGGGCCTGAGACTGGGATTGGGCACGGCATTGAAGGGCGGGATGGGGAGGGTGACGAATTTTTCCGCGAGAGACGCCGCGCGGAATCCCCGTCCCACCGACGCCCGCCAGATCCCGACCCCAGAGGGGAGTACCGCCGCCACGTGCGGACTGATCACCGCCGTCATCCCGCCGCCGTCGTCGGCCAGGAGGTCCACCCGCGCGCCCGCGGTGAGACGGGCCTTGCCCACCACCCGCTCGGCCTCCCCGTACGCCCCGAACTGTTCCTGCGTGTGATTGTGGAAGAGGTCGCTCGTGACCTGAGACTCCGTGGCTTCGCCGCCCACGGTCACGGTCTGGTCCTTGGACGGTGTCGTGATGAGACGCCCCTCGGCCCCGAACCGGTCGGCGATCGCGAAGTCGTTGTTCGTCTGGGGCTGGAAGTCCGTGAAATGGGTCCGGAGCCAGGAGGCCCGGGCCATCCAGGTGGTGTTCTCGTCGGGGGTGCGGGTGACGGTGGCGGTCAGGTAACCGTGATCGGAGCGGGTGTGGTTCCCGGAGTCGGCATCGGTGACCATGAAGGGTTGGAAGGAGAGCCCGCGCATGTTCGCGCACTCGTTGGTCCCGCACCACGCGAGCGGCACCTGGTACTGATGCGTGGCCCAGGTGCCGGTGAAGAGCACGTGCGTCACCGGGTCGGGTAGCCACTCCCCTCTCCCCGCCACCTGCAG
>DATBBZ010000230.1:0-7277 GCA_036270745.1 Gemmatimonadales bacterium
CTGCCGTCTCGGGAGTCGAGTCGACCCTAACCACTCCCGTCAAGCCGCGGATTTTTGCGCCGCAGGTTTCAAACGTCACCGCTGCCTCCGCCACGGTCACCGCTTCCCTCCTGCCAGACAACTTCGAAACGGAATACCGCCTGGAATACACCACGGAACCGAAAAACCCGGCGTCGTGGGTCGCCGTGCCCGGCAGCGAAGGTACCATCCTCGCCGCCGACGCGACCGAAGAACCCCGGAATGTGACGGCCAACCTCATCGGCCTGAGCCCGTCCGCGACCTACTACGTCCGCCTGTTCGCCAAGAACGAACACGGCGAAGGCGTGTGGTGCCAGCCGGACATTTTCAAAGTGGGACTCAGAACATGCGAACCAGCTTCCGCGACGACGCTCGCGAATGGCAGTTTCCAAACGTTCGGGCCTCCGGCCCCGACGACCTTCGCTGTTCACGTGCTCCACGGCGAAGACGTCATGCGGGCCCTTGGCTCCGTCAGCCCCAACGGCGCCCCGACCTTGGAGGAGCAGGCGCTGACGGTCGGTGGCGGCGCCACGGGCGGCACATTCACCATCACCTTTGAGGGAGAAACGACGGCGCCGATCCCGTTCGTCCACCAGGCTGGTGAGGGTGTGGTGAGAGTGAAGCCGGCGCTTGAGGCCTTGCCCAGCATAGGAAACGGTGGCGTGTCTGTGCTGGAAAACTTCGCCACCAACACCTACACGATCATTTTCCACAGTACCCGGGATCTTCCCCAGATCACGGTCGATGCTTCCGGCCTGACGCCCTCGGGCACTGCTACGGTCGCGACGATCCAGCACGGCGTGCTTTTTGACTTCGGCTATCACTTCGAGTACACGACCTCCGACTTCTCGGGCTGCGGCACGCCCGCCAACCCGAACTGTCTGACCACGCCAGCGGTCGATCTTGGCGGGGGCAACGGCAGTGCCGTCGGCGTCGCCGCGGACCTACCGGAAGCCCGGCCTGGTGGGACCTACCGCTATCGTCTCGTCGCGCACAGCAACAGCTCGGGCAACCCCGTCGTCGACGGCGCCGAACAGGTCCTCACCGTGCCGGTCCCGGCCTCACCGGGCCCTGAAGAAGAATGCCCCAACCGGGCGCGGCGCACGGGCCCCTCCGCGAACCTTCCCGATTGTCGCGCCTATGAGCAGGTGACCCCGTCGGAAAAGGGCGCCGCCACGGATATCCTCCAGTATGGACACCGAGGCACATTTGTGACGATCGGCGAAGACGGCGAACACCTTCTTATGCAGGTGCCGGGCGTCCAGTGGGGTCCCAGTCCCGACCCGGTCGCCTCGACCTATGTCTTCGCGCGCGGGGAAGGTGGCTGGGGGACGACGTCCGCCAGGCCGCCGTCTGAAGTCGAAGGGGTCTCTTATCTCGACGTGGCGCTTTTCAACGGCGATCTCACCCAGCTCGGCTTCGATCATGTCGGCTGGAGCACGGGCGCGGGGCCCGAATCGGCCAATCTGGAGGTCAGGGTCGGCCCCCCCGGCGGCCCCTACACGACGATCGCCACGATCCCCCGCGCGCAGGCGCTACAGGGATCCAGGGAAGACATCGGTTTGGTGGCCGCTTCGGCTGACGCTTCGAAGTACGTCATCCAGACCGAAGACCGCAACTTGCTCGGCCACCCGACGGGCACCACGTCTGGCTTTGACCTGTATGAATATTCCGAAGGACAGCTGCGCTTGGTGAACGTCGATAGCGAAGGCAAGGAGATCAGCGCCTGCGGCGCGCGGATCGTGAAAGGCCGCGAACAGGCTGGTGGTGGGAGCAGTCGTTATGCCGTGTCCGCCGACGGGCGTCGTGTGTTCTTCACCGACAACTGCACCGGTCATCTCTACATGCGGGTGGGCGGCGGCGAAACCGTTGACATCGGCGCATACGGATTCGTAGAAGCCAAGCCCGACGGTTCTCAGGTGTTGATCAGCCACACGGGGTTGTTCCGCTACGACGCCGCGACTCGGGCGATCGAACCGGTCGCCGCGGGTGAAAGCTTCTCCCCGCAGCGCTACTCCTACAGTGACTCCGGAGGCATCCTGGCGGAACTCTCCGGCCTCTTCTCCAACAATACGATCTTCGGAGCCCCCAAAATGGACCCTCGACAGGTTGTCCGCTACGACAGCGCCGAACACCTGATTCAGTGCATCTCCTGCGCCTCTCCCTTCGATCCCGAACCGAAGCAGCTCGCCGCCCTTGAAAGCCAAATCCAGGAGGGCAAGGACGGCGCGGCACACTCGATCTTCGCCTCCGCCAACGGCGACTACGTTGTCTTCCAGACCCCGTCCGCCCTTCTGCCCTCCGACGTCGACGGCGAATCTGAACCCTCGGAAAACGCGAGCAAAATTGTGTCGAGTTCTAGCGATGTCTATGAGTGGCGCCGCGATGGCTTGGGCGGCTGCTCCCATGTCCAGGGGTGTCTCGCCCTCATCTCCGGGGGTCACGGCGGGTACTACGTCGAACTGCTCGGCATCGCGAATGAAGGCCGCGACATTTTCTTCACAACCAACGAATCGCTTGTGCCTCAGGACACCGACACCGCCATCGACATCTATGACGCGCGCATCGGCGGCGGTTTCCCGCCGCCGCCGCCGCGCCCGGTCGAATGTGAAGGCGACGCCTGCTCGACGCCGTTCGCGGCTCCGAACGATCTCACCCCCTCAAGCTCCACCTTCCAGGGCGCGGGCAACCTGATCGGGGCTACTCTGCCGGCAAGCAAGAGCAAGCCCAAGCTGAAGAAGGCGAAGAAGAAGACCAAGAAGAAGGGGAAGGCAAAAGCTAAGAGGAAGGTTGGCAGGGCCAGGAAAGCCGGCAAACGGAGGGCAGGGTAATATGTCTGTTAAGACCCTGATCCTGACCCTCGCTTTCTCGGCTGCCGCGTTCGCTTTCGTGACTGGACCGGCAGCCGCCGAGCCGAGCGAAGAACCCTTCGAAATAGTCCCCGGTTCCTTCCATCTGACGTCCTCCACCTACCAGGCCGGCGCCCACGGGGATCTCACCGTCGCCTTCGACTTCGCGCACGACGCGAACACGGTGGGCAAAACCCACAACGATCTTCGCACCACTGTCGTCAACCTGCCCCCGGGCTTCATCGGCAACAACACCGCTGTGCCCACCTGCACCGTCGCCGAGCTCCTCAGCGCCGGCCCGCCCTTCACAGAAGGAACCCAATGCCCGCGCGCCAGTCAGATCGGTGACATCAGCTTCGAAATCAACCTGACACAGAAACCCCTGCCGGAAACGGTCACCTACCCCCTCTACAACATGGAAGTCAACAGGCCCGGCGTCGCCGCGATGCTCGGCTTCAAGGTCAGCATCCTCAACCAGCTTCTGTCGGTGACCGTCCGTCCCGGCGACTCCGGCATCACCGTTACCACTCCCGACGTCGAGGAGCTCGGCGAAGTCCACAACGTCTCGGTCACCACGTGGGCCGTCCCGGCGTCATCCGCACACGACGCCGCGCGCGGGATGATATGCAGCGAAGCCGTCTTGGGCTGCCCTGGCGGCAACCACCCCGCCGAGATCCCCGCCAAGCCGTTCCTCTCCAACCCGACGAGCTGCGGCCCCCACGTCGCGACGATGGAATCCGACTCGTGGGAGCATCCGGAAGAATGGTCGAGGGCCAGTGTCGAAATCCCCCCGATCACCGAATGTAAACGCGTCCCGTTCGCCCCCTCGATCGTGGTGCAGCCGACGACGAACACCGCGGAATCGCCGAGCGGCTTGAACGTCTCGCTGCTCGTCCCGCAGACCTGGGAAAAGCCCGAAACGCTCGCTACCTCCCACGTCAAGGACACCACGCTCACGCTGCCCGTCGGGTACACGGTCAACCCGTCCGCCGGCTCGGGCCTCGGTGTCTGCACCCCGCAGCAGTATGAAGCTGAGACGGCCGCGGGGTTGCCCGGCTCGGGCTGCCCGCAGGAATCGAAGATCGGCACGGTCGAAGTCGAAACGCCGGTGCTCGCGGAGAAGCTTTCTGGGGCGGTGTATGTCGCCAAGCCGTTCGATAACCCGTTCGGTTCGCTGCTCGGTCTCTACATCGTAGTCAAGAGTCCCGCGCGTGGGATCATCGTGAAGCTCGCCGGACATATCGAACCGAACCCCGTGACCGGGCAGCTCTCAACGACGTTCAACGAAAACCCCCAGGTTCCGTTCAGCAAGTTCACGCTGAAGCTCCGCCAGGGCGCGACCTCGCCGCTGGTCAGTCCTCCCGCGTGCGGAACCTACACCGCCGAAGCGGACCTCACGCCGTGGTCTGCGCCCGAATTCCCGCGCCACCTGCTCAGCTCCTTGCAGATCGAAGACGGCATCGGCGGTGGCTCGTGCCCCGCGGGCGGCGTCCCGCCGTTCAAGCCACGGGCGGTGACGGGCACCCAGAACAACGCCGCGGGGTCCTACTCCCCGTTCTACCTGCGGATCACGCGTGAAGACGGGGAACAGGAGCTCACCCGCTTCTCGACGGTCATGCCGCCTGGGCTGACGGGCAACCTCACCGGTATCCCGTTCTGTCCGGACGCGGCGATCGAAGCGGCGAAGGCGCGCACCGGCCCGCATGGTGGCGCTGAAGAGCTCGCCGAACCGTCGTGTCCCGCTCAGAGCAAGGTCGGGCACACGATAGTGGGCGCGGGTGTTGGCACTGTCCTCGCGCAGACCCCGGGCAGCGTCTACCTCGCCGGGCCATATCACGGCGCGCCGCTGTCACTCGTGTCGATCACCTCCGCGAAGGTCGGCCCGTTCGACCTTGGGACGGTTGTGATCCGTTTCGCGCTGCGGATCAACCCGAGCACGGCGCAGGTGGAAGTCGACGCGACGGGGTCTGACCCGATCCCGCACATCATCGATGGGATCGTCGTGCATGTCCGTGACATTCATGTCTATATCGATCGTCCGGGCTTCATCATCAACCCGACGAGCTGCAATCCCTTGGCGATCTCGAACGTTGTGACGGGCGCGGGCGCGGACTTCACGAATCCCGCCGATCAGGTGCCGGTGGCGCTCACTAGCCCGTTCCAGGGCGCGGACTGCGCGAGCCTGGGTTTTAATCCCAATTTCCAGGTCTCCACGACCGGGAAGACGAGCAAAGCGAATGGTGCGAGCCTGTCCGTGAAATTGACTGTGTCCGGCACGCTCGGCACGCAGGCGAACATCAAGCAGGTCAAAGTCGAACTCCCCAAGCAATTGCCGTCGCGTCTTACGACGTTGCAGAAGGCGTGCACCGCTGCGCAGTTCCACGCGAATCCCGCGGGGTGCCCCGCGGCGTCTGTCGTGGGTTACGCTCGGGCGATCACGCCGATACTTCCGGTGCCGTTGGAAGGTCCGGCGTACTTCGTCTCCAACGGCGGGGAAGCGTTCCCGAACCTGATCGTTGTGTTGCAGGGTTACGGCATCACGATCGACCTGGTGGGGGACACGTTCATCAGCAAAGCGGGGATCACGAGCAGCACGTTCAAGACGGTGCCCGACCAGCCCGTCACGAGCTTTGAACTGACATTGCCCCAGGGTCCCTTCTCGGCGTTGACGGCGAACGGGAACCTGTGCGCGCTCACCCGCACCGTGCTCGTCAAGAAGAAAGTGCGCGTCGGGGTCAAGGGGCGCACGGGCAAGCGGACGGTGACGCGCAACGTCAGGACCACGCTACCGGCGTCGTTGAGCATGCCCACTGAATTCGTGGCGCAGAACGGGATGGTCCTCCGCCAGAACACAGCGGTGAGCGTCACGGGGTGCCCGAAGGGAAAGCAGGCGGCGCATAGCAAGAAGAAGAGGAAGAAAAAGTAAGGGGGGTTTCGGTGGTGTCCTCCGATCTCGCGCGAGGGTCTGACCGTTTCAGGGTCAAGGCGCGTGTGCGGGAGGGCGCGGTGCAAGTATCGGAAGCGCAGCGCGCACGGATCCTCGCGGCGATGGCGCATGTGCTCGCCGAGCATGGCGCGGGCTCGGTCACGGTCTCCCGCGTCGTTACGCGCGCGGGGGTCTCGCGACGCACGTTCTATGACCTGTTCAGTAGCACCGAGGAGTGCTTCCTGGGGGTGTTCGAGGACACCCTCACCCGCGCGAGCAGGGTCGTGAGCGATGCGGTGGCGAGCAGCGCATCGTCCACGAGTTGGCGGGAGCGGGTCAGGGCCGGTCTCGGCGCGCTGCTCGCGTTCTTCGACGAGGAGCCGGCGGCGGGGTCGCTGCTGATAGTGGATGTGCTCAGCGCCGGCACCATGATCCTGGGGCGCCGCGCTCGCGTACTGCACACGCTCACCGCGATCGTGGATGGGGGTCGTCGTGGCTCACACGCTAAGAACGGGCGGGGTGCCTCGCCAAAACCGGCGATCCCGTCCCTGACGGCGGAGGGCGTCGTGGGCGCCGTGCTGAGCGTGATCCACACCCGCATGCTCGAACGCGCCGCGGCGATCAAGCAGCGCTCAACCACCAACGGGTCCTCTCCCCCCTCGCGCGGAAGGGGCCTCGTCGGCGCCACACCAGAACCACTCCTCGGCTTGCTGAACCCCCTGATGGGCATGATCGTGCTGCCCTACGAGGGCCAGGCCGCCGCGCGGAGAGAGCTAACCCGCCGCGCGCCCAAACAGGCCCGCGCCCGCAAACCACCCCGCGCATCCCAAACAACCCCCGAGGACCCCCTGAACGGTCTGAACATACGCCTGACCTATCGCACCCTGAGGGTCCTCTCGGTCATCGCGACGACCCCAAACGCCAGCAACCGCCGAGTAGCGGACGATGCCGGCATCCACGACCAGGGCCAGATCTCAAAGCTCCTCACCCGCCTGGAACGCCTGGAGCTGATCCACAACAACACTCACGGCCAACCCCACGGCGAACCCAATGCCTGGACGCTCACACACCGCGGAGAAGAGATCGAGCAAGCACTCAGGGGCTGAGCGCTTGCTGGGTCGGCGGCGAAGTCGTTCGGCTCGGTTGAGAGGCGCCGGCGTCTTTGCGCGCGTAGCTGTGCTGCACATGCGCTAATGTGGAGCACATGCCAGTGATGATCCAGGTTCGCAACGTGCCGGACGAGGTGCACAGGACGCTGAAGACGCGCGCGGCGGCGACGGGGACGTCCCTCTCTGACTATGTCAAGCGCGAGCTCGTGCGGGCCGCCGAACAGGCGACGCTCGATGAAATCGACGAGCAGATTCAGGCGCGGGGGCCGTCGGGGCTCAAAACCAAGACCGTGCTGGCGGCGTTGCGCGAGGTCCGCGACGGCTGATAATGCCAGTCGTGGACGCCTCGGTGCTGGTGGAATATCTCGCCGACGG
>DATBBZ010000231.1:0-6646 GCA_036270745.1 Gemmatimonadales bacterium
CTTCGCGAAGGATGCCGGCGGGATCAAGCTAGGGTTCGATAGCCTCACTCAGGCCATCGTCATCGGGGACAAGCTCAAGGAGAAGCCCTTGCCCCTCATTTCCCACCGCGTGTCCAAGTCCGGGGTGGAGGTGCTCGGCAAAGCGTCGCCCTAGCCGCGCACCAGCTTCCGGTACTTGAGACGGTGGGGCCGATCGACCTCGGCCCCTTTTCGCTTTACGAGGTCGGCGTGGTAGTCCTGGAAGTTCCCCTCGAACCACCGTATTTCGCCGTCATCCTCGAACGCCAGGATGTGTGTGGCGATGCGGTCGAGGAACCAGCGATCGTGGCTGATCACGACGACGCATCCCGCGAAGCGGAGCAGGGCGTCTTCGAGGGCCCGGAGGGTGTCGACGTCCAGGTCGTTGGTCGGCTCGTCGAGGAGCAGGACGTTGCCCCCGCTCTTCAGGAGCTTGGCCAGGTGCAGGCGGTTCCGCTCGCCGCCCGAGAGCACACCGACCTTCTTCTGCTGATCGGCGCCGCGGAACCCGAATGAGGCACAGTACGCCCGCGCGTTGACCGACCGCTTCCCGAACAGCAGGGTGTCCTGTCCGCCCGAGACTTCCTCGTACACGGTCTTGTCGGGGCCGAGCGCCTCGCGGCTCTGGTCCACGTAGGCGATCTGCACGGTGGAGCCAACGGTGAGGCACCCGCCGTCCGGCTTCTCCTGGCCTACCATCATGCGGAAGAGCGTGGTCTTGCCCGCGCCGTTGGGGCCGATGATGCCGACGATGCCGCCGCGGGGCAGCGTGAAGCTCAGGCTCTCGAACAGCAGGCGGTCGCCGAAGCCCTTGGTGAGGTCCTTGGCGGTGACGACGTCGTCGCCGAGCCGCGGCGGAACCGGGATCAGGATCTCGGCGGTGTCCTCGCGGCGCTGCTCCTCCTCGGCGGCGAGGTTTTCGTATGCGGTGATGCGCGCCTTCGACTTGGCCTGGCGGGCCCGCGGCGCCATCCGGATCCACTCGAGCTCGCGCTCCAGGGTCTTCTGGCGCGCCGAGGCGTGCTTCTCTTCGGTGGCGAGGCGCTTCTCCTTCTGCTCGAGCCAGGACGAGTAGTTGCCCTTCCAGGGAATCCCCTCGCCGCGGTCCAGCTCGAGGATCCACCCGGCCACGTTGTCCAGGAAGTAGCGGTCGTGGGTCACGGCGATGACGCAGCCGGGATAGGTGTGGAGGTGATGCTCGAGCCACGCCACCGACTCGGCGTCCAGGTGGTTGGTGGGCTCGTCGAGCAGGAGCAGTTGGGGCTGGGTCAACAGCAGGCGGCAGAGCGCGACCCGGCGCTTTTCGCCGCCCGAGAGTGTGGTGACGTCGGCATCCCCCGGCGGCAGCCGCAACGCGTCCATCGCGACGTCGATCTTGTTGTCGAGCTCCCAGGCGCCGGCGTGGTCGATCCGTTCCTGCAGCGCGCCTTGCTTCTCCAGGAGTGCCGCCATCGCATCGTCCGACATCGGCTCGGCGAACTTCGCCGAGAGGTCGTTGAACTGGACCAGAAGGTCGCGGATGTGTGAAAGGCCCTCCTCGACGTTCCCGCGGACGTCCTTCTTGGCGTCGAGCACCGGCTCTTGCTGCAGGAAGCCCACGGTGCACCCGTCGGCGAGCTTGGCCTGGCCCAGATGATAGTGGTCCAAGCCCGCCATGATCCTGAGGAGCGAGCTTTTGCCCGCGCCGTTCGATCCCAGGATGCCGATCTTGGCGTCCGGGAAGAACGAGAGATAGATGTCCTTGAGGATCTGGCGGGAGGGGGGCACGACTTTGCCCACACCCACCATCGTGTAGATGTACTGCGGATTCGCCATGAGACTCTTCGAGTTAGTGTGACTGGTCCTTCGGAGCTCCGGGACCCCAATCGCGGACGCTTTCAGGGTCGGGGGCGTCACGCACGTCGGCTTCCGCCTCCGCCAACTCGTCCCGGTCGATGCCGGGGTTCGGCGCGCCCGGGCCCGTATCGGGATCATCCCCGCCGCCGAAGATCAGCCAAGCCAGTGCGGCGAGCAGGAGCAGGACGACGACGAGAGCGGCGGCCATCGCTTACACGTCCAGATTTCTCACGAATTTCGCATTCTCTTCAATGAACTTCCGGCGCGGCTCCACCTCGTCACCCATGAGGGTCTCGAAGAGCTGGGACGCCTCGAGCGCATCCTCCATGGTGACCTTGAGGATGGTGCGGGCGGCCGGGTCCATGGTGGTCTTCCAGAGCTGGTCGGGGTTCATCTCGCCCAGACCCTTGTAGCGCTGGATCATGATGTTCGCCTTGGATTCTTCCCCGCCCCCCAACCGTTTCGCGTAGCCGTCGCGCTCCTTCTCATCGTACGCGTAGAACTCGTCCTTGCCCCTGGCGACGCGGTAGAGCGGCGGCTGGGCGATGTAGATGTACCCGGCGTCCAGGAGCGCCTTCATTTCCTTGTAAAAGAACGTCAAGAGCAGGGTGCGGATGTGGGCGCCGTCCACGTCGGCGTCGGTCATGATGATGATCTTGTGGTACCGGGCGTCCTCGATCTTGAAGTCCTCGCCGATGCCCGTGCCGATGGCGGTGATCATGGTCCGGATCTCCTCGTTCGACAGGATCTTGTCGATCCGGGCCTTCTGGACGTTCAGGATCTTCCCACGCAGGGGCAGGATGGCCTGGAAGGACCGGTCCCGCCCCTGCTTGGCTGAGCCGCCGGCGGAGTCGCCTTCGACCAGGTACATCTCACAGAGCTTGGGGTCCGTGAGCGAGCAGTCGGCCAGTTTGCCGGGGAGGAGACTCCCTTCGAGCGCGTTCTTCCGCCGCACCAGCTCGCGGGCCTTCCGGGCCGCTTCGCGGGCGCGGGCCGCACTGATCGCCTTGGCAATGATCGCGCGGGCCACGCTCGGGTTCTTGTCGAAGAAGTCGCCGAGCGCTTCGTTCACCACGCTCTTCACGATGCCTTCGACTTCGGAGTTGCCGAGCTTGGTCTTGGTCTGACCCTCGAACTGCGGATCCTTCACCTTCACGTGGATCACGGAGGTGAGGCCCTCGCGGACGTCGTCCCCGGAAAGCGTGAACTCCTCCTTCTTGAGGAGTCCGTCCTTCTTCGCCCAGTCGTTGATGGTCCGCGTCAGCGCCGACTTGAAGCCGGTGAGGTGGGTGCCGCCTTCGTGGGTGTTGATGTTGTTGACGAAGGTGAACGTGTTCTCGCCGTACTGGTCGTCGTACTGGACGGCCCCCTCGACTTCCACGCCGTCCTTCTTGGCTTCGAAGGAGATGACCTTCTGGTGGACCGGTTTCCGGTTGCCCAGGAGCCACTTCACGAATTCGGTCAGGCCGCCTTTGTAGAAAAAGGTCTCGCTCTTCCCGCCCTTCCGCTCGTCCTTGAGCGTGATGGTCAGGCCCTTGTTGAGGAAGGCGAGCTCGCGGAGGCGGTTGGCGAGGGTGGCGTAGTCGAACCGGGTTTCGGTGAAGATGGTGGTGTCGGGCTTGAACCACACCGTGGTGCCGGTGGCTTTCGACTTCCCGACGACCTCCAGCTTCTTGGTGGTGTCGCCCTTGGCGAACGCCATGTGGTACTTCTTGCCGTCCCGCTCCACCCAGACTTCGAGTTTTTCGGAGAGGGCGTTGACCACGGAGACGCCGACGCCGTGCAGACCGCCGGAGACCTTGTAGGTGTTCTTGTCGAACTTGCCGCCGGCGTGGAGAACGGTGAGCGCCACCTCGACGCCCGGCTTCTTCTCGGTCTTGTGCACGTCCACCGGAATGCCGCGCCCGTTGTCCACGACGGTGATCGAGTCGTCGGCGTGGATGGTGACGTCGATTTGCGTGCAGTACCCGGCGAGCGCCTCGTCCACCGAGTTGTCCACCACTTCGTACACCAGGTGGTGCAGGCCGCGCGCCGACACCGACCCGATGTACATCGCGGGGCGGCGCCGGACGGCTTCTAGACCCTTCAGAACCTGGATGGAGTCGGCTTGATACCCGCCGTTACTCGACTTCTTCGGATCAGGCTTTGCCTTCGCCATGGTCTCGTTCGGTTATGAGGAACCAGCGAATGCCCTTGATGCGGCCTTCGCCGCGCCCCGCGTTGAGTCGGGCGATAATCGTGGGCGTCATGAGCATGAGCTCAGTCATCCAGGGGCTGGTCTGGACGCCCACGAACAGCGTGCCGTCGGGCGTCACGCGAGAAGGCATGGTCACCCCTGCGACTTGTGCCCCCACCAGCGTCGCCCAGTCGGGGATGATGCGTGCCTGTGCCAGGCGGCCCTCGAGACCCGACCGCTTGAGATAGCCGGACAGGACCTCGGATACTGCCATGGGAGCCTGGCGTTTTGGATCGGTCATTGAGGCACTTGGAGTACTACGAAAAATACCCTGAAGTTATTGTCAGGTCAAGACTTAAGCTCGTTTTTCGGGGGGCTATTTGATGACGACGAACGTATCCAGAACGTCCATGTATCCAGCGATGTCCCGGCCGCGGACTTCCACCGAAATCTTCACGCCGGGGGAGAGCCCGGAATCGATGAAAAAGAGAAACGGCGCCTCAAAGGTGAACTGGAAGCCGCCATTCACACCGACCTGCGGTTGCACACCGACCTGCATCCAGAGGGAATCGATCCCCTCGTTGTCGACTGCTTTGATGGTTCCGCGCAGGGTGTCGGGCGTATTGACCGTGTCGTGCTGGAAATGGATCGACAGGACCGGAGGCCCGGGACGGGGGCGGTCCTCGCCGCAGCCGAGGGCACCGGCGGCAACCAGCGCGGCAAGGGCTACTTGCCGGTGAATTTGGCTGGCCGCTTCTCGAGAAATGCGGATAGTCCTTCCTTGGTATCCTGGGTGGCCGCCAGCAGCCCGAAGTGGTTCGCTTCGAGCAGCAGTCCCTCGTCCAGCGTCATTTCCAGCCCGAAATCGATCGCCTCCATCGAGAGGCGGACCGCCAGGGGGCCCATGGAAAGGATACCCCGGAGCATCTTCTCCGATTCCGTCAGCAGCTCGTTGGCCGGCACCACCTTGTTCACGAGGCCTATCCGGTACGCCTCCTGGGCGTCGATCATCTCGGCGGTCAGGATGAGTTGCAGGGCCACGCCTTTGCCCACCAGGCGGGGCAGGCGCTGCGTGCCGCCGTACCCGGGGGCGATGCCGAGCTTCACTTCCGGCTGACCGAACTTGGCGTTCTCACTGGCGATGCGGATGTGGCAGGCCATGGCCAGCTCGCACCCGCCCCCCAGGGCGAACCCATTGACCGCGGCAATGACTGGTTTGCCGCACGTTTCGTAGCGCCGCAGCACCCCCTGCCCACGCATGGCCCGCGCCTTCCCGTCGAAGGGACCCTGTTTGGCCAGATCACTGATGTCGGCGCCGGCCACGAACGCCTTGGGCCCGGCCCCCGTCAGGATGGCGCCCTTGATGGCGGAATCGGTCGCGATGCGCTCGGCGGCGTCGGCCAGCTCCGCCATCACCTGGTCGTTCAGCGCATTGAGCTTGTCGGGACGATTGATGGTGACGACGGCGACGCCGTCCTTCACCTCGAACAGCAGGGTTTGGTAGGTCATAGGCCCGTTATGCTACCGCCGTTGCCGGTATCAGCCAAGACCCGTACGTTCGCGCCATGAAATCGGTCTTGGCCATCGATGAAGGCACGACGGGGTCTCGGGCTCTGGTGATTGCCGAGGATGGAGGCGTACTGGGCCGGGGCTATCGTGAGATTCCGCAGCACTTTCCCCAGCCCGGCTGGGTGGAGCATGACCCCGAGGATCTCTGGCGGGCGTCCCTCGACGCCGGTCGCGAGGCCCTGGCCCAGGCGAAGACCAGACCGGACTGCATCGGGATCACCAATCAGCGCGAGACGGTGTGTGTGTGGGACCGGAAGACCGGGAGGCCCCTGCACCGGGCCATCGTCTGGCAGGACCGGCGGACGGCCGACCGTTGCGGCGCCCTGGAAGGGACTCCGGACGGGAAGGCGATTCGGCAGCGGACGGGACTCGTGCTGGATCCCTATTTCTCGGGCACCAAGATCGAATGGCTGCTCAAACAGGTGCCGGGTGTCAGGGGTCAGGTGTCAGATGGAACGGCTGTCTTCGGGACTGTTGACAGCTGGATTCTTTACCGGCTCACTGGCGGCAAGACCTTCGCCACCGACCCCACCAACGCGTGCCGCACTCTCCTCTATAACATCACCGACCTGGGCTGGGACGACCGGCTCCTCGAGATCTTCGGCGTGCCCCGGCAGGCCCTGGCGGAGGTGCGGCCGTCGAGTGGGGACTTCGGGATCGCTATCCGTGACCACTTCGGATTCGAGATCCCGATACTGGGAATAGCGGGGGATCAGCAGGCGGCCTTGTATGGCCAGGGGTGTTGGGCGGCGGGGCAGGCGAAGAACACCTACGGCACCGGGGCGTTTCTCCTGCTGAACACCGGCGCCACGGCGGCGCGATCGGACTCCGGACTCCTGACGACGGTGGCGTGCGACGCCCGCGGCCGGCCCGCGTACGCACTCGAGGGCAGTGTCTTCATCGCGGGCGCCGCGGTGCAGTGGCTCCGGGATGGCCTCGGGATCATCGCGCACGCGGAGGAGACGGAGGCGCTGGCGAAGAGCGTGCCCGATGCGGGCGGCGTGTCGTTCGTGCCGGCGTTCGTCGGGCTCGGCGCGCCGCACTGGG
>DATBBZ010000232.1:0-3789 GCA_036270745.1 Gemmatimonadales bacterium
ATGAAGTGGGTCCCCGCGACGAATGCGCCCAGCAACGCGATACCGAACACGCCGCCGACCTGGCGGGCCGCATTGAGCACGGCCGCGCCGATCCCCGCCCGTTCCTTCGGGGTGTGCTCGATGGCCGTCGCCGTCATCGCCGGCATAGTGAGCGCCGAGCCCACGCCGACGGCGAGCATCGGGAGCACGGCCACCGTGAGCGCCGACGTCGCCGTCAACTGCCCCAGTCCCAGCAGCCCCACGCCACCGATCGACAGTCCCCAGACCAGTGGCATTCTCGCCCCATAGCGCGCCGTGAGCCGCCCCGACGCGAAGTTCACGCCACTCATCACCAGGGTCTGCGGCAAGATCGCGAGCCCCGCCTTGAGCGCGCTGAAGTGCTGGATGTTCTGGAAGAACAGGCTCATCAGGAAGAGCTGTCCGTAGAATCCGAATGACAGGGCGAAGCCGACCGCGTTCGCCGCGCTGTAGGTGGGGTTCTGGAAAAGATCGAGCGGCAAGAGCGGATGGGCGGCTCGCCGCTCCGCGCGGAGCCAGAGCGCCCCAGTGACGACGGCGAGCGCACCGGCGCCGAGCACCGCCGGGGACGTCCACCCCCACGGGCCTCCCTGGATCAGCGCGAACGTGACGGCCGCCAGCGCGGTGACCGCCAGCATCTGCGTCCCGATGTCGGCATCCACCGGCGTCCGCGGCACCGGCGGGACATGCTTCATCGTCAGGTACACGCCGCCGACGCCGATCGGCAAGTTGACGAGGAAGACGCTCCGCCAGGTGAACACGTGGGTCAGCACCCCGCCCACCACCGGTCCGGCGGCGACGGCGAGCCCCGTCGCCGCGGCCCAGATCCCGATGGCGTACGCGCGCTCTTTCTGATCGTGATAGTGGTTTCGAAGCAAGGCGAGCGAGGCGGGGACCTGGATCGCCGCCCCGATCCCCTGGATCCCCCGGAAGACGATGAGGGACGAGAGGCTCGGGGCAATTCCGCAGAGCACCGACGACACCGTGAACAGCGCGAGGCCGAGTGCGAACGTCCCGCGGTTGCCCCAGCGGTCGCCGAGCGCGCCGGCGGGGAGCAGGAGGCTGGCGAAGAGGAGTGCGTACCCGTCCACCACCCACTGCATTCCGGAAATGCCGGTACCCAGGCTGTGGGCCATGTCCGGCAAGGCGACGTTCACGACCGTCGAATCCAGCACGGCCATGAAGTAGCCCAGGCATACCGCGACGAGGATGCGAGGGTTGGAGATGCGCACCGGCTACGCCGGGGTCGGTCCGGCTGGCGGGTGCGCGCGCGTGGCCGTGGCGACGGTCGTCTGGTCCTTCGTCCCCAAACGCGAGATCGCGTCGTCCCGGTCACGCTCGTTGCGATACACCGCTGCGACGGCACTCCCCGATCCCGACATCCGTACCCAGTACGGATTCGTCCCGGCCAGCCGCTCGAATACCGCTCTGATCTCCGGGTGCTTCCCGAATACCGGCAGCTCGAAGTCGTTGGCGCCGAGCCGTCCGACGCTCCCCCAGGTCGACAGCGAATCGGGCTCCAGCACCACCGGGCCACGGCTCCCATCGTGCAGGCCGCTCTGGTCCCACCACCGGTAGGCCTCGACCGTGGCCACCGTGACGTCACGAGGCAGGGCCACGAGGGCCGGTGCCGCGGGTGGTGGGGCGAGTGCGAGAAGCCGTTCTCCGCGCCCCCACCCGAGCGCCGCGGGGAGGCCGGCGGCGAAGAACGCCACATCGGATCCCAGCTTGGCCGCCAGATGGTGGAGCTCGTGCCGGGGGACGCCGTTGCCGGCGAGCGCATTGACCGCGTGCAGCGTGGCTGCGGCGTCACTGGACCCGCCGCCGAGCCCCGCGCGCGCGGGAATCTTCTTGTTGAGCTGGATCCCGACGCCGAACTTGGCGCCCGTCGCCTCGAGGACGGCCTTCGCGGCGCGGAACGCGAGGTTCTCCTCCACCGGCCCCAACTCCGGGCCATCCACATCGAGCGTCACGCCGCGGTCGAGCCGCCGTACCTCGATCTGATCCGCCAACTCGAGGAGGAGAAACGCCGTCTCGATCTGATGAAAGCCCGAGTGTTCGCGCGCCAGTATGCGGAGGAAAAGATTGACCTTGGCGTGCGCGGCGATGCGTACCCGATCGAGGGTCGGAGCGGCGGTCACGCGGACTCCGAGGCGGCGCCGGCCCCGGCCCCGCGGAGGTCACCCAGATGCAGCCGGGCGCGCGACAGGGAATAGAGCCCGAGGACGGTCACCGGGATGAAGGTCGTGAGGTGATAGGTCAGCGCGTACGCCAATGCCCGGCTCGGATCCACGTGATAGAGCTCGAGCGTCACCTTGGTGGCAGTTTCGAATACGCCGGCGTAGCCGGGTGAGGACGGGATGGCGACCCCGAAGCCGAGAATGCCCTGCAGCAGAAACGACCCCACCGCCGGCACTGCCAGTCCGAACGCCTTGAAGCAGAGCGCGAACGAGAGGGCGTTGACCACCCACTGCACCAGCGACCACCACAGCACGGTGAGGAATCGTCCTGGCTTTCTCAAGACCGCCAAGCCCTCGATCAGCCCATGCAGGAGGTCATTCACCCGGTGGGCGAACCGCTCGGGTAGCAGGGCTCGAGTCACGCGGCCGGCAAGGCGCAGCCAGGGAGCGGGGTGGAGCGCAACGATGAAGGCGACCACCAAGAACCCCGCGAATACGATCGCAGCGCCGCTCGCCACATGCGAAAGTGAGACCCCTCCGATGACGCTGTTCGCCGGAAAGGACGGCGCGGCAATCGCCACGGCCATCAGCGCGAGCATGAGCAGACCGTCGAAGAGCCGCTCGACGCCGATCGTGGCGAGCGCGGTGATGAAGCGGACCGGCGCCTGGCGCTTCACCACATAGGCCCGCGCGAACTCACCGGCCCGGGCCGGCAGGAGGTTGTTCGCCATGAACCCGATCGCCACCGCGTGCCAGAGCGCGGACCACGCGATCGGCCCGTCATCATCCCGGCGCAGCATCACCCGCCAGCGGATCATCCGGAGGGGGAAGGTCAGGGTGGCCACCACCACTACTAATAGAAGGAGGGGCACGTTGACGGTGGCGAGAGCGGCGCCGAACTCGTCCCAGTGGACGCCGCGGACCGCCCACCAGAGGCAGAGGGCGGTGATGGCGAGGCCCAGGACCCAGGCCCAGGAGGCGGGGCGCTTAGGCGGGGTCGAGGGCGAGGTCGACAAGATCGCAGACTTCTTCGACGAGCGCGCGCAACTCCTCGCCTGAGACATTGCGCGCGTGAGCCCTCAGCTCCGCGGCCCGGCGGCGCGCCGCGTCCCCACGGTACAGCAAGGTCCGGATGTCCACGACCTGCGGGAGGGCGGCAACCGGAGCGGACCTCGCTGCGGGAGCCGGAGCCGGAGCTGGAGCGGGCGCAGGAACCGGTGGCACCACCGCACGGGGTCGAGGAGGAGCCACGGCGGTTGCGCCGGCAATAAAGGCGTCGAGTGATGCCGGACCCAGATCGCCCGCGGTGACGCGCTCGTACTGAGCCCACGTCCCGACCAGGTCTGGCGTCTCCTCGATTTCGTCCTCAGCAACCGCGATCGGTGCAGGGGGGGCCGGAACAGGAGCCGGTGCGGGGATCGGCGCGCGCACTGGAGCAGGTGCTTCCACCGCCGGAGCGAGGGCTTCGATCGGCACCACCGGGACGGCCGCGGCCGGACTCCCGGTGAGACTCCGAATCGTTCCGGTGACGGAACTGAGCTCTGACGCCAGGGCTTCTTCCACTTCCGTCGACGACCGGGTGAGAATATCG
>DATBBZ010000233.1:0-6830 GCA_036270745.1 Gemmatimonadales bacterium
TCACGGAACACTAGAGGCTTCACCCTGATCGAGATGCTGGTCGTGATCGTGGTGATCGCAATTCTCGCGGGGCTCGTGGGCCCGATGGTGTTCCAGAACGTGGGGGATGCGAAGGTCAGCGCCGCGAAGGCCCAGCTGGAGCTGTTCGGCCTCGCACTCGACCAATACCGGCTGGACAACGACTATTACCCGAGCACGGCCCAGGGACTGGAAGCACTGCGTTCGGCGCCAAGTGGTGACCCTTCGGCCCGGAACTGGCGGGGACCCTACCTCAAGAAGCCCGTGCCCGTCGATCCCTGGGGCCGCTCTTACCTCTATAAGAGTCCCGGAGACTCTACCAAGACGGGCTACGACCTCCTCACCTATGGCCGGGACGGCAAGCCCGGTGGTATCGGTGAGGACGGGGACATCCGGGAATGACGGCCTTTCGCTACGAGGCCGCACGCGCGGATGGCGGCACCGTTCGGGGGCGCCTCGAGGTCCCATCTCGTGCGGAAGCGGCAGCGCTCTTGTCGGCACGGGGACTCTTCCCCGTGTCGGTCGAAGCTATGCCGGAGGGCACGCCGTGGTGGCCCCCGCGCCCCTCGGCCCGCGCTCGGGCGATCGTCATCGAAAGCCTCGCCACCTTGGTAGAGGCGGGCCTACCCCTCGAGAAGGCGCTGCAGGGGACAGAGCTCGTGGCCACCGGCCGTCTGAAGGAAGCCGTGAGCCGCGCCCGTGCTCGCGTGGCGGAGGGTGGAAGTCTCGCCACTGCCCTCGACGCACAGCCCGGCCTGTTTACGGGCGTGACGCTCGGCCTCATTCGGGCGGGCGAACGGGGCGTGGGACTTGGGCCGGCCCTGAAGCAGGCGGCGCACCAGCTCGACCGCGAAGCGGAGAGTCAGGCGCGCATCCGAGCCGCGCTTGCCTATCCGGCACTCCTCGCTGTGGCCGGAACGATCTCCGTCGCGGTGATCGTCCTCTTCGTAGTGCCCCGCTTCGCCGCCATCCTCGGCGACCTGGGCGAGACTCTTCCGAGGGCCACACGGCTCCTGATCGGGGTGTCCGATCTGGTCCGGCATTACGGGCTCCTCATTGGTATCGCGATCGTCGTCGGAAGCGTCTTTGGCGCTGCCGAGATCCGCCGGCGCCGCGAAGCGTTCCACGAGTGGCTTCTCGGGCTCCCCGTGATTGGGGCGCTCCGACAGAGCCTCGCCACCGCCCGCGTCGCCCGCACGCTCGCCGTCCTCCTGGACACCGGCACGCCCGCCTTGCAGGCCCTCGCCATCGCGCAGGGTGCCGCCGGGGACGACGCGGTGGCTGGGAGGATCGCCCGAGCGAGGGAGCGCGTGGCGGAAGGCGCGGGACTGGCCGTTGCGCTCTCGGGCACCAAGGCCCTCACGTCGGCCGCCCTCCAGCTCCTGGCCGTTGGGGAGCAGTCGGGGCGGGTGGGGCACGTGCTTCTCAAGGCCGCCGACCTCGACGAATCCCGCGCCGAGCGGAGCCTTCGCGTGATCGTCGGACTCCTCGAGCCGGCGCTGATTATCGCTTTCGCCGGGCTCGTGGCGTTCGTGGCGGCGGCGCTGTTGCAGGCGGTGTACTCGGTGAGACCTCAGTGAGAGTGGGAAGTGGGAAGAGGGAAGCGGGAAGAGTGCGTGCGACAGGAGTGACGTTGATCGAACTGTTGGTCGTGCTCGTGCTACTCGGGTTGATCTTCAGCGTCAGCGGCGTCGCGCTGGCAAGCCTCGGGTCGCCGAAAGAATCCGCACAGATTCGTGTACTTCAGGCGGCCAGGGCGGAGGCGATCCGTTCCGGCGTGCCGGTGCTCGTAAGGCTCGACACGCTTCCCTCTTCCCTCTTCCCTCTTCCCCTGCTTTTCCTCCCCGACGGCCGCGCACTCGGGCCTGGCGTCGATCCCCTCACCGGGCGCCCACGTGCGAGCCGCTGAGCGGGGGATCGCGTTGCTCGAGGTCCTGGCCGCGATCGTGATTCTGACGATCGCCGGCCTTTCCCTTGTGTCCCTGGTCGCCCAGGCGACGGCGAGCACGGTGACGGTGCGGGATCGTGAGACCGAGCAAGCCGATGAAGATCGGCTCCTCGCGGCGGAGACCTTGCTCACGCGGGCGGACTTGGACCTTCGTCTGGGAGAACGGACCGTCGGTCCCTACGTCGTCACAGTGGCTCGGCCGGAGCGGATGCTCTATCGGATCGCGGTGAGTCGGGGGACGGCACCGGATGTGGAAGACCTCGTAACCGTCGTCTTCCGGGAGGCGCCGACCCCATGAGACGGGGCTTCACGCTTATCGAGGTGATGGTGGCGCTCACGCTGGCCTCCCTCGTTGTCCTCCTCGCTCACCGGATTTTCTCTGGGGTCGCGGACGGGGTCGGTCGGATGGACGCGGCTCGGACAGCCCTCGACCGCAAGGTCAACTCTCAGCGATGGCTCGCCGAGGCTTTTGGCTCTCTGCAGGCGGGCGTCGACAGTGCGGGGTCATTCGAGGGCCATCCGGATCAGGCCCTGTTTGCAACCTGGCAACGAGCCCCTGCGGGGGGCCTTGAGCGCCGGAGACTTCGTCTTCATCAAGTCGGTGCGACGTTGATCGCGGACGGGGCCGGATTGGCACCCCTCACGCTGGTGGACAGTGTAGCGCGAATCGGATTCGACTATCTGCTCGAGCCTGGGGCAAACACCGCCTGGGCTCGCGAGTGGCTCTCCCCGGTGAGCGCTCCCCTGGCCGTCCGGGTCCGGATCGAATACCTGGGAATTCCGGCGCGGGCCGACACGCTCCTGCTCATCATCGGGGGCCGCGGATGACCCGTCAGGGCTTCGCGCTCCTCGCGGTGCTGTGGGTCATCGTGGCGCTTGCCAGCATCGTCGGTCTGGGCGTCGGCGCCACACGCCTCGGCCAAACGACGTCTGCGAACCGCCTTCTGCTGACGCGGGGGCACTGGGCGGCCGAGGCGTGCTCGGCCATCGTCGAGTCACGGTGGGTGAATCACCGGTTCACCGATACCGCCACCATCGACCTGGGGCGTGGCGCCCGGTGCGGCTGGCGCGTTGATGACCCAACGGCCCGGCTCAACGTCAACACCGCACCCGTCGTCATCCTCGAGAGTCTCGCCCATGAACTCGGCGTTTCGCGCGCCGTGGTGGACACGCTGGTCGCGCACCGGCCCTACCAGGACACGGCGCAGGTCCACGCCGCCCTGACATCTGACCCCCGACTCCAGCTGTTCCTCACCGTCGACGGGCCGGGGACCATCAACGTCAACGCCGCCTCCCCGGAGATCCTGATGGCAATTCCGGGGCTCGGCCCGGAGGCGGCTGCCGCGTTGGCGGCTGGTCGTCGGTTCGGACATCCCATCGGCAGCCTGGACCAGCTGGCGAGCAATGCTCCGGGAGAGCGGCCCGCGCTCTTCGCGCATTATGCCGATCTCGCCGGGCTTCTCACGTTCGCACCGCCTCAGCTCCTGCTCACCGCGTCGGGGTGGGTGGGGGGTTTGGGCTCACCGAGTGGTCTCCATGCCACATCCGAAGATCTGGCTGTCCCATTGCCGGACCGTCTCGCCGTGATCCGGAGGCGGTTGTGGTGATCCGGTGGGGAGGGGGACGGCGTCGCCCGGTTCTGGGCCTGGCGATCGGAGGGCGGACAGTCGCGGCGGCTCTGGTCGAGGGGACGGCCCTGACCTGGGCGGGGGGCGCCGAGTATGAGACGCTCGAGGATCTGGTAGAGGTCATCGGGAGGCTCGCGAGCGAAGCTGGATCTCCCGTACGGCGCGTCCGTGTGGGGCTCAAGCGGGACGTCGTGCAGATCCGGAGTCTCCATCCCGCGCCTCCACTGAAAGCGCGCGACGTGCCGCGCTACGTGACCCTGGAGGCCGCGCGACTCTTCCGCCAGAACGGCCATCCGCTGGTGACCGATGGGACTCTGGTCTCGGTGAGCAAGGGCGACCCCGCCCTCTGGGCGGCAGCGGTTTCGGAGCCCTTGCTCGACGCCATTCTCGAAGGGTGCAGGGAGGCGGGGCTCACGCTGGAAGCCCTCGCCCCTTCTGCCGAGACCCTGCCGGCAGCGTTGGACATGGAGCCGCTCACGGCCGAGGTCTCTGTCCCGGATGGCCGCACCACCGAACGCCTCAGCCTCGGCGCGGCTGGCGCCGTGTGGCGAAGCCGGTGGAGCCGCAGCGATGCGCCGTCCGAGGTCGACTGGGTGTCGGCACTCACGGCGGTGAATGGAGAGCGGGCCGTGGTGGCACCGGCGTATGCCGCCGGCGTGCGGCTTCCCGTACTCGCCCTATTGCCGGCGGGGCACCGGGCCGCCGCGCGGCGGAGGGGACGGCGGCGCATGGGGGTTCTCGCTGCGGTTGGCGTGGGGCTCTGGCTCCTCTCGGGAGCACTGTACGCGGGGCGGCTCTCATACGCGTATGCCCGGGCGACGGCGCTCCTGGCGGCGTTCCACCCCGCGGCGGATTCGGCCTTAAGCGCGCGGCGGGAGCTGGACGAGGCACGTACTACGCTCGAGACGATCGCGCGCACCCGCGCGGATCGTTCGCGGTCGTTACGGCTGTTGGCCGGCCTCACCGCGGCGCTCCCTGACTCAGTCTCCATCATCGCGCTGCAGGTGTCTCCCACGGGGCAGGTGCGGGTCACCGGATACGCTCCCCGCGCGGCGGATGTGTTGGCACGCGTTGGCCGGGTTGGCGGGCTGTCGGGCGCAAGCTTCGAGGGGGCGGTCACTCGCGAAGTGATGGCAGGGCAAGCGGAGCGCGACCGATTCACGGTGGTGGCGACGGAGCGTGCTCCATGAGACCGCTGGGCGCACGCGACCGGCGGACCTTCCTGCTGGGCCTCGTGGCCGTGGCCGCGGCACTCGTCCTGCGTGGGGTGCCGCTCGTTGCACGGGGCTTCGCGGCCCTCCGGGATCGAGCGGCGGCACAAACGGCGACACTCGCCCGGGTCGAGGACGTGCTGCTCCGGGGCCCAGCGGGTCGGGATTCCTTGACGGAGGCCCTGCGGGCGATTGTCGCGCTGGCGCCGGACCTGGTGGAGGGGACGAGTCCCGCGGATGCGCAGGCCAGTCTGTCGGGCCTCGTCTCGATGGTGGCGAGCCGTCACGCCCTCAAGGTGGTCCGGACGGACGCGCTCCCCGATTCGGGGGAGGGGGTCTTTCACCGTGTGTCCCTCCACGCCGAGCTCGAGGGAGATGCGAGCGGCGTGACCGGTTTCATCGCGAGCCTCGAGACCGGCGAGCCGATTCTGACCGTGAACACGCTGTCGTTGGAGACGCCCGACCCGGTGCCGCATCCGAGGGCGTCCGAGGTGCTCCATCTCTCCGTGGACGTTTCGGGAGCCTACCTGCCGAGGGCGAAATGAGGGGAGTCGGGATTGGGGAGTGGGGCCTGGGGGCGTTCTTGCTTAGCGGGGGAATTGCCCTCGTGGCAAGCGCGCTGACGCGGGTCGTGCCCCCGGTAGTCGTGCCCCATCCCTCTCTGACCAACGCCGTCCCGGCCGCGTCGGCCCGCTACCCCGCGGAGTCGTTGGGGCGCGTGGTGACCGGCCGCGATCTCTTTCGGACCGACCGGCGGCCGGCGCAGCTGGCGTACGATCCCCTCCGCGGCGCGGGCCCACTTCCAGAGGGACCTCCGAAGCCGACGCTGAACCTGACCGGAATGGTGTGGGGAGCCCTTCCAGAAGCTGTGATCGAGGGCTTGCCGACGACGGACGGCCCTCGGGTGGTGCGGGTGGGGGATGTGGTGGGAGGGCTCGCGATTCGTCGGATTGGGCGCCGAGGCGTGGTGGTGGCGGGGATGGATACGACCTGGACCCTGGTGGTGAAGGAGCCGTGGAAATGAGACGACGCTGGCCCATCCTCATCCTCGCGCTGTCGCCGAACGCGCTGTGCGCCCAAGACTCTGCCGCCGTCCGGGCGGTCCACGATTCGGTGCAGATCCGCTTTGTCGATACGGATCTCCGGGCGGTGATCCAGGCGCTCGGGCACTACCTCCCGAAGCCGGTGATCGTGGGCGCCCTGCAGCCCACGCGGGTCTCGCTCGAAACGCCGAGCCCGGTCCTGCCCGCGTCCTTGCCGGCGCTCCTTCGGACGGTCGTCGAGTCGCAGGGGCTCGCTTTTGATGAGGACTCCGTGTCGTTCAAGATCGGACCCAAACCCCCGCCGGTGGCCTCGACGCCACCAGCAGACGGGCGGTCCCGGTCTGACAGCTCGGTGCGGTTGTTCGTCATCCGTCTGAAGCACGCCCGCGCTTCGGATGTCGCGGGCACCGTGAATCAGCTCTTTGGCGGCGGAGGTGCGTATTCCGGTTCGAACGGGGTCACCAACACGCTGTCGGATGAGCTACGGCGAAACCTGGTCCCCGTTCAGAATGGCCCGACGCCGGGACGGGGGGCAAATGTCCCTCAGCCCGCGGTGGGGAGCGCGACGTTCGCCGGCAGTGTGACGATCGTACCTGACGAGCTCACCAATGCCCTGCTGGTGCGTGCTAACGAGCACGACTACAACGTCCTCGAGGAGGCCGTCGAGCAACTGGATGTGCGTCCCTTGCAGGTGCTCATCGAAGTGATGATCGTCGAGGCCCAGCACAACCGGACCTTTTCCCTCTCTACGAGCTTCCTTCTCCCTCCGCAACCCGCGGACCACGGGGACGGAACGGTCGACGGCAAGACGACGGCCGGGAGCCTGGGCGACTTCGCGATCAACCTGCTGAACATCGGGCACGCCAACGTGTCCGCCGCGCTTTCCGCGGCGGCGAGCAGGGGGGACGTGCAGATCCTCTCCCGGCCGGTCCTCCTGGCGTCCAACAACACTGAGGCTCACATCCTGGTGGGCAGCCAGCAG
>DATBBZ010000234.1:0-7655 GCA_036270745.1 Gemmatimonadales bacterium
CGCATGGTAGAAGATACTCACGGTCGTGGTGCCACCCGTGGAGGTCTGGTGGATCACGTTCGCCCCAGTGGTGGACAGCCCGGTGTAGGTACCGCCGGAGGTCAGCGACCAGGACAGGTCACCGGCTACCTTCGTCACGCCCGCGGGGGCCGTGAAGTTGGCGGCGCCGGAGGCGATCGTCACGCTGAACGGAACGTTGGCCTTGCCGGTCACCGACGGGCCAGCGGTCGCTACGGGGTTGGCAACCGAGTCGACGTTGTCGATGGTCGGCACGCCGAGAGCCGTCGTGGTGGCGCTCAGGGTCAGCTTCTGCAGGGTCGGAATCGTGACCGACGCGGTGGTGCTCACAGAGCAGCCCGCGGTCGTGCACGACTGGGCGCTCGCGGTGGCCGAGAAGGCCAGGCCGAGAACTGCCACCAGGGCAACGGTCAAACGGTTACGCATCGAAAGACTCCTTCAGGTTGTTGTTGTTCGCTTCCAGATCACATGAGTCCATCTGCCACCGTCTACCTAAAGCAACGGGTGTGCCAACTGCCCAAACGCAGGGCACTGTCAAATTTTTTTACGTAGGAACCCTGAAAAGGGGGGAGATAATAGTGCGGATTCTATGAAAAAACAATGTTTTGGTGATTTTGGGTGTTCACAATGTTCAGTATTCGCCCAAGGGCCTCCGATCCCCCAAGAAAAGGCCCCTCGCACCTTGCAGCGCGAGGGGCTAATTGCCTGTGCTTTGGAGACTCCCGGGTTCAGGCCGGGCGTCCCGCCCGCCTGCGGTCCATCAAGGCACGTCGGTCGGAAGATGACCGGCGTACCTCCGCCCGGCGCTCCAGATCCTCTCGACGACGGTCCATCCCGGCTCGACGCTCCACCTCCACCGCCACCACCTTCAGCCGCCGCTCATCCGAGAACCGCCGATCCACGCCGGATCGACGGTCCTGCAAGTCCCTGCGATCACTGGCCTTCCGTCGATTGAGGGGTGACACCACACCCATACGAATATGCTCCTCTAGTGGCCGGGAGAGCGAACTTCGCTAAGGTACCGCCCCCCGCCTGACCCCGCCAGACACCGGCCCGTGAAGCGTCTATCTTCCTATGAGACAATGGATAACATCGCGCACACGCTGGTCGGAGCCGCCCTCGGCCGTGCCATTGGCGACGCCCAAGTCCCTGCCCCAGCCCTTCTCGGCGCCCTCGCCGCCAACGCTCCCGACTTCAACGAGTTCCTCCCAGGAATGCCCCCACTGTGGGGCTCTCCCCTGGCCATGACCGCCCACCGCGGGATCACCCATTCCCTGTTGGGCGCGGGAATTCAGGCGGCGGTGTTCATCCTCGTCACCGGTCTCCTCATGGTGCCGGCGAGCCGGCGGGAGCATCGCCCAGTCCCGTGGACGACTATCATCGCCCTCTACGCCGCGGCGCTCGGCAGTCACCTTTTCATGGACTGGCAGGGATCGTACGGCCTCCGACCCTTTCTGCCCTGGAGCAACCAGCGCTATTACGGTGACTGGGTCGCCATCGTGGACCCGTTCTTCTGGCTCGTCCCAGCGGTATTCCTCGCGTGGGGCCAGGTCCGTCGCTGGCCCTGGGCGTTGGGCTCAGGAATCCTGACCCTCGGACTGGTCGCCATCGTGCTCTGGGCTTCCCTCTTCTTCGATCGGGCCGCCGCCCGGTGGATCGATGTTTCCGTGGTGGTCCTGGCGGTGACCGGTGCGGTGGGCTGGCACCGGCACTGGTTTGCTCCCGGGGCGAGACGGGCCGCAGCGACGACTGCCCTCGTCATCCTCGGCGTTTACACCGGCGCACAGGCGGTCACGGAGCTCTTCCTCAAGCACCGGCTCGGTGTAGAAGCCCGTACGCGCTTCGGACCCGAGGCGACCTACGCGCTGCTTACGAGACCCGGATTCCCCTTCATGTGGACACCGGTGATGGGAGGCACGGATTCCGTCGCCGGCCCGGGCTGGAGCGTACCCCGCCATCTGGACGTGCCGGTCGTGCAACGCGTGCTTCACACGCCGCAGGCGCATGCGATTCTGGCCTTCGATCGATTCGTGACCGCCGACGTCGATTCCACCCGTCGCCCCGCCGTGGTATACCTTCGGGAAACGCGCGGACCTTCGACCGGCAGACGGGGGTTCGGCATCGTCGCCCTCGAGCCACCGAGCACACCCTGAGTAATCCACCGCTCACGCCCCGAAACAGGCCGCCGCGTCCCTCGAATCCCACGACACAGGCGCCCACCGAAGCGCGCGAGACGCCGCCGGACGACGCGCTGCATGCGCTCGCGCCCAAGCTCGATCCCATGTTCCGGCTGGATCACCTGGTCACGGTCTCCCGCGACCGGGCACTCTATCAGGCGTGGGACCGGGTGCTGAAGCGGTTCGTGGCCCTGCGGGTGCATCTGCTCCCGAACACAGCGAGTCGCACGTGGTTCATGCGGGAGACGGAAACGCTCGCGGCGCTCGATCATCCGGCCATTCGCCACGCCTACGCGGCCGCGGACATCGGCGACGTCGCGTACCGGACGGCCAACTGGATCGACGGAGAGAGCCTGGGAGAGGCGATCCGGCGGGGTCCCCGCCCCATTCCGACCGTCATGTCCCTGGTCCGGGACCTCCTGGCCGCGTTGGAGTACGCGCATGCCCATGGCGTGATCATGCGCCGGATTCTCCCCACCACGCTGATGCTCGAGATCTCCGGCCGCGGCATCATCACAGACCTCAGGTACGCCAACTGGTGCCTGCCGAATGTCCCGCGCGACGAGCAGGGTGGCGGGGCTCCCTACACCGCGCCCGAGATCCGCAACGGCGGCGCCGGGGAACCCGCGAGTGACCTCTACGCGGTGGCGGGCCTCATCTATCTGGCACTCACGGGCCAGGACCCCGCGGCCGACCCCTCAGGCATCGTGCCCCCTCGGACGCTGCGGCCCGCCATCCCGGCGGCGGTCGAACGCGTCGTGCTTCGGGCGCTCAAGCCGGAGCCCTCGGCGCGGTATTTCACGGCGACCGAGATGCTCGAGGATTTCGTCGCGGACGCGGGGTCGTTCCACGAACCGGCAGCCGCCCCGCAGCTCATGGATTCAGGGTTCGAGCGCCGGCTGCGGCGGGCACTGGGGGACGACTACGAGCTGCTCGGCGAGCTGGGGTCGGGCGGCTTCGGCCGCGTGTACCGCGCGCGGGACCTCGGCTTGGAGCGTGAAGTGGCGATCAAGGTCCTGCATCCGTCCCTCACCGCCGATCCCGTGGTGGTGGAGCGCTTTCGTCGGGAAGCCCAGTTGGCGGCGCGCCTGCGGCATCCCAACATCGTGAGCATCTACGACATTCAGGGACGGGCGGGTCTCCAGTGGTACACGATGGAATTCGTCCCCGGGCAGAGCCTGGCCCAGCTGGTCCAGAGCAAAGGGCCGCTGTCGGTCGAGCGAACGGTCCGCGTGATGAGCGAGGCGCTGTCGGCGCTCGAACACGCGCACGCGCTGGGCCTGGTCCACCGGGACCTGAAGCCCGAGAACATGCTGCTCGAGCCGGACGGCCGGCTGCGCATCACGGACTTCGGGCTGGCCCTGGCGTTGCGTGGTGAGCGCTGGGGGGGCGCGACCTCCCGCAGTGGCACGCCGCAGTTCGCCGCCCCCGAGCAGCTCCTGGGCGAACGCGTGGACCCCCGCGCCGACCTCTACTCGCTCGGTGCCACCGCGTACTTTGCCCTGCTGGGCCGCCCGCCCTTCGAGGGCGCGACGCCCGAAGCCATTCTGGCGAAGCAAACGGTCGACGCGCTGCCCCTGCTCGCCGCGGAGCGAAGCGACGTGCCAAGGGAGCTCGAGGTGGTGCTGCGGCGCGCGGTGGCGAGTGATCCGTCGAAGCGGTTCCAGCAGGCCGCGGCGTTCAGAGAAGCGGTGCTCGCCGCCGCCGGGGGATTCCGTCGCAAGGTGGTCACCGTGCTCAGACGACTCGCGGGGGCGTGAGGGAAGAGGGAGGGGGGAAGAGGGAAGCGTGACCGCGTCTTACCCTTCCCACTTCCCACTTCCCTCTTCCCGCTTCCCTCATCGCCACCTGAAGATTTTCAGCGCCACTGCGAAGCACACGGCTCCCCACGACACCACGACCGCGATCGGCGCGCCCAGGTGGACGATGGACGTGCCGTCGATCATCACCGCGCGCAGCGAATCGTTGAGCGCCGTCAGGGGCAGTGCCTTCACGAAGGGCAGCATGACATCGGGGAAACGCGAGTAGGAGAAGAAGGTCCCCGACAGGATCCACATCGGCAGCATGGCCAGGTTCATCAGCCCCGACACGCCCTCGACGGTCCGCGCCCGGCTCGCGATGAGCAGGCCCAGCCCCGAGAATGAGAGCGAGCCGAGCAGCGCGATCGTGGCGAGCGCCAGAAACGAACCCTGCACGCCCACGCCGAAGATCAGCCATCCGAACCCCACCAGCGCCGCGACTTCAACCACCAGAAACACCAAACGGGAGAGAATGAAGCCGAGCAGGTAGTGACTCTTCCGCATCGGCGTCGCCATGAAGCGCTTGAGCAGTTTCTTCTGGCGGGCGGTGACGACCGCGAACCCGACACCCCAGATCCCGGAGCCCAGCAGGTTCATACCCAGGAGGCCGGGGATGAGGAAGTCGATGTACCGGGAGCCGCGCGCGGTGACGTGGTCGTTCTTCGTCGCCACAGGATCCCCACGCCCGGCGGCCCGCTGCAGCGCCTGATCGACCTCCAACCGGGCGGGCCGGCTCTCGTCCCGGGTGGGATCGAACCGGTAGGTGACGGTGGTCCCCGGCACCACCAGAATCGCGATGCTCCCGGCGCGGAGCCGGGTGCTCGCGGTGGCGGAATCGAGCCTGACGGGCCGGAGCGACGAATCGGGCTTCAGGGCCGCGACCACGGCGCTGTCCCCCGGCCCCGCGAGCACCCCCACGGAGATCGCACCGGGGCCCTTGTTCCGGAACGCGAGCCCCAGGGCCGCGGCGAGCACGATCGGGAACCCGAAGACCCAAAAAATGGCCTCGGGCTCGCGGTAGAACTCCCGGACCCGTGAGATGGTGAGCTGGACGATCGGGTGGTTACGCATCGCGCAGCTGCCGCCCGGTGAGCGCCACGAACACGTCTTCGAGCGTCGCGTGGTGCGTCGTCAGGGACGTCAGGCCGATGGCCCGCCGATTGAGTGACGCCATCAAGGCGGGCAAGACGGTGTGCAGCTCGGCAGCTGTGAGCGAGACGCCGTCAGCCGTGAGCCGGACGCTCCGCACGCCCGGCAGCTTTTCGAGCTCGGGCCCAAGATCGGCGGGTGCGCCGCCATTGGAAACCGCGAATTCGATCACGTGTTCCGCGCCCAACGACGCGATCAGCTCCTGCGGGGACCCCAGGGCGATGATCTTGCCGTGGTCCATGATCGCCACGCGGTCACAGAGCCGCTCGGCTTCATCCATGTAGTGCGTAGTGAGCAGGACGGTGTGCCCCTGCCCCTTGAAGCGCTCGACCACTTCCCAGAGCTGGCGCCGCGACTGCGGATCGAGCCCGGTGGTGGGTTCATCGAGAAAGAGCAGATCGGGATTCCCTACGAGCGCGCAGGCGACCGCCAGGCGCTGTTTCTGTCCCCCCGAAAGCTTCCCCACCCAGCTGTGCTTCTTCTCTCCCAGGGAAACGAGGTCGAGGACCTGGTCGACCGTATTCGAAGTCTCGTAGAAGGAGCGGAAGAGCGAGAGGGTCTCATCGACGGAGAGCTTCTCGGCCAGCTGGGTTTCCTGGAGCTGGATCCCCAGGTGCTCCCGCAGGGCCCGGCCCCCGGCCTCATCGGACCACCGCATCCCCAGAACCTCGACGTCCCCGGCGTCTGGAAGCGTCAGGCCCTCGAGGATCTCGATGGTCGTGGTTTTCCCGGCGCCGTTGGGCCCCAGGAGGCCGAAGCACTCGCCGCGCTGGATGGTGAGGTTGAGCCCCGCGACGGCCGTGACGTCCTCGTACTTCTTGACGAGGCCCGCCGTGCGGATGGCGGGGCCGCCCAGGTCGGGGCGGTCAGTGCGCGGGTTGGTCACCGGGCTCGTTTTTGGAGGGCTTGTCGTCCTTTTCGGGCTGCATCGCGTTCTTGAGGGCTACGTCGATCTGCATGTCAATGCTGTTCAATCCGTCGTTCAGGGCGCGGATCTTCACATTGAGTCCCGCGCTCCGGCCCGCGACGACCGAGAGATTGCCGCAGAGGTCGCCCACCGTGCCGACCGGGGACGTGAGCAGCTTCTGGCGCATCTGTTGCATTTCACGGGCGATCATGCCGCACAGGTTGTTGATGACACTCGCCTTGGCCGCGCGGCTCGATTCGAGCTCCTTCAAGTCCGCGCGGGCGTGGGAGATGATTTTCTGCAGGTCCAGGATCTGGTCGACCCGACGCTGCTGGCCCGCGCTGAGTTTTTGGACGGCCATCCCACACCCCTTCCGAGGTCAGGCCTTAATAGTAGCGGGCTCCGGCACCGCGTGAGGCTCGCGGCTGGCGAGCAAGAGCGCCACCGCCACGACTACCGCGGCTCCTATGAAAGGCAATGAATGCCCGAAGGCCTGATACACTGCCGTCGCGCCAATCGGGCCGATGATGCTGACGATCCCGCGGAGCGTCTGCTGCGCGCCCATTACCTGCCCCATTTCCGCTCGTTCGGTGCGCTGGCTCACCAGTGAGGTGCTCGCTGGAAAGAGCAGTGCCGTCCCGGTCGGGACTAGCATGAGGCACAGCACGAATCCGGGCAGGAAGCCCGGGAGCGGCATCAGCGCCAAGCCCAAGCAGACCAGCGCAGCCCCCAGTCGCATCGTCCGGACCTCGCCTAATCGCGCGTTGATCCAGCCCACCGGTGCCGTCCGCATCACCACGCCCACGACGCCGAACGCCATGAAGATGTACCCGATGTTCTTCTCGGTCACACCGAACGTGTCTTTGAGATAAATCGCCATCACGCCGATCAGGGCGTTCAGGGCCAGCATGCCGACCACGTAGATCCAGATGACCCGGGGTGCGGGGCGGGTGGGGTGGCTCACGATCTCCCACAGGGTCTCTTGGACCGAGCGGGGAGAACGAGTCACGGTCTGGTTGGGCATCGAATACTTGTGACGGGATTCGGGAAGCCAGTACCACGCAAAGGCGGCGTTAATGAACACCAAGACCGCGGCGACGATCCCCGGGGTGGCGGGGCCGATCTGGTATGCGAGCGATCCCAGCGGGGGCCCGACGATCACGCCCAGCGACGTGCCCGCGGACAGCCATCCCAGGGCCTTGGCCCGCTCGGACGGCTCCATCGCATCCGCTACGTAGGCCTGCGCTACTCCGGTGGTGCCACCGCCAAGTCCCTGCACCATACGGGAGAGGAAGAGCACCGTCACCGACGTCGCGAATCCGAACACGAGGTATGCGATGCCCGCCGCGACCAAGCCCACGAGGAGCGCCGGCCGTCGACCATACCGGTCCGATATCCGTCCCCACAGAGGAGAAGAGACGAGCTGCGCCATGGCGAACGCGCTGATCAGCCATCCGACCATCCATTCCTGCGCGTGGAACTTGAGCGCGTAGAACGGCATGAGAGGGGCCACGATCATGAGGCCCACCATGTCCACGAAAGCCACGACCAAGAGCACCAAGAGCCGTTTCAGGGACGGGCTCAGGTACCTCCAAAAGAACAGGT
>DATBBZ010000235.1:0-6748 GCA_036270745.1 Gemmatimonadales bacterium
TATCCAATTGAGCTACGGGCGCCTACGCGTGCCCAAGCCTAGCGAAGCCGCTGTCCCATGACAACAGCCATGGGCGGTACAAGACTCGAACTTGTGACCTCCACGATGTCAACGTGGCGCTCTAACCAACTGAGCTAACCGCCCGGTTCAAACGCGGAAGTCGGAACGCGGAACGCGGAAGTGCCAGCCGGTTCCGCGTTCCCACTTCCGAGTTCCGCGTTAACAAAGATGCGGATCACGGGCGGAAGAACGCATCCGCATTCCGCAATCCGCATTGGTTCAATAGCGGGGGTGGGATTTGAACCCACGACCTCCGGGTTATGAGCCCGGCGAGCTACCAGACTGCTCCACCCCGCGACGATGAGAAGACGGTTAGTTCGTAGACGGTTAGGCGGTTAGTTGCTCCGCCGAACCCCGAACGCCGTCTCAACCACTCCAACATCCCGCCCTATCTGGATTCGACTAACCGTCTAACCGCCTAACCGACTAACAACTTCAGAGCGGGAAACGGGACTCGAACCCGCGACCCCAACCTTGGCAAGGTTGTGCTCTACCAACTGAGCTATTCCCGCAGACTTCAAGACATCCAGGAAAGGCAACCTCGATGCCAAGGAAGCTAACCGCCCCTTCCAGCCCCTGCCTACCTGTCTGTCCACCCTAGCCGTCTAACCGTCTAACCGACTAGTCAGTGGAGGCGAGGGGGATCGAACCCCTGACCTCGTGAATGCCATTCACGCGCTCTCCCAACTGAGCTACGCCCCCCTTGTTTTTTCAGCCTTCTCAGGGATATTTGCGGCCCCCCAACAAGGCCCCTGGGCGGGAACACGGCATCTTATCGGGGCGTTCTATCAGTGTCAAGCGATCTTGGGCCTTCGGTGAACTTTCCGGGCCCTCAAGCGTACTAGAGGCTCGACCGAGACCAATCCAATGGCCAAGCACACAACGAAGAAGCCCAAGAAGGCGACGCCGCCCAAGGCGAAGGCTCCGGTGCCCGCTCCCGCCGCCCCTCCGGCCCCCAAGGCCAAGGTGGTCAAGAAGCGTGGGCGTCGCCGCGGCCTGCTCACCGGCCTCGGCCACCACGAGCACGAGCGCGACATCCTCGATCAGTACCTGCACGAGGTCTCCAAGACTCCCCTGCTCACCCAGAAGGAGGAGATCGCCCTCGCCCGGAAGGTCCGCGCCGGCGATCAGGAGGCCATGCAGGAGCTGGTCAAGCGGAACCTGCGCTTCGTCATCTCCGTGGCCAAGAAGTACCAGAACCGGGGCCTCCCGCTCACCGATCTGATCGGCGAGGGAAACGTCGGGCTGCTCACCGCCGCCCGGAAGTTCGATCCCGACCAGGGCGTGAAGTTCATCTCCTACGCCGTATGGTGGATTCGCCAGGCGATTCTCGCCTCGCTGGCACGCCAGGGTCGCACCGTGCGCGTGCCGCTGAACCGCACCGCCGACCTCTCCCGCATCGTCCGCACCGCCGAGTACCTGCGGCAGACGCTGCGCCGGGAGCCGACCCCCGAAGAAATCGCCGACGCCACCAAGCTGTCGCTCGAGGTGGTGCAGTCCCTCGCCGCCCTCAACACGGGCGACGTCCGGCTCGATGCGCCGCTCGATCCCGATGGTGACCGCTCGCTCATCGAGCGCTTCATCGCCGAGGACCTGCCGGACACCGAAGACCAGGCGATGGACCGGTTCCTCTCGGACGAAGTGGAGAACGCGCTGAATACGCTCCAGCGCCGCGACGCCAAGGTCCTGCGCCTGTACTTCGGGCTCGACGGCGGCCGCGAGCATACCCTCGAAGAGATCGGCGGCCTGCTCGGCGTCACCCGCGAGCGGGTGCGGCAGCTTCGCGACCGTGCCCTGAAGCGCCTTCGCGACGGGGATGTGGGGAAGGCGCTCGGCAGCTTCGCAGCCTAGGCGGTTAGTAGATCGGTGGGCGGGAGAGATCCCGCTCACTTTTTTTGCTAACCGTCTAACCGCCTAACCGTCTAACAACTAGTTTCTCCCCGTGATTACGGCACTCGGTCGGAAGACGGTTGCAGCGGTGCAGGCGATTGGCCGCTTCGGCCAGTTCCTCGGCGATACCGTCCGGGCCCTCCCGGACTTGAGCATCTGGATTCCCCTCGCCATCACCCAGATGCGCCGGGTGGGCGTCGACTCCCTTCCCGTCGCCCTGTTCATCGCCGCCTTCACGGGCATCGTGCTGGCCCTCCAGGCGTCCTACACGTTCACGGGCGCCGTCCCGCTCTATTTCGTGGGCACGCTGGTGGGGAAGACCATGATGCTCGAGCTGGGCCCGGTCCTCGCCGGCCTGGCCCTCGCGGGGCGAGTCGGCGCCAGCATGGCCGCCGAGCTCGGCACCATGCGGGTCACCGAGCAGGTGGACGCCCTCGAAACCCTGGCCTATGACCCCCAGAGCTACCTGGTCATTCCGCGGATCGTCGCGGGGACCACGATGTTTCCGGTGATCGTCGCCTTCGCCATCGGCGTGGGCATCACGACCGGATGGCTCACCTCGCTGGGCCTGCTGGGGCTTTCCACCCCGGACTTCCTGAAGGGTCTCAAGCTCTTCTATGTATTCAAGGACGTCTGGTTCGGCCTGTTCAAGAGTGCGACCTTCGGATTCACCATCACGCTGGTGGGCTGCGTGGTGGGCCTCGGTACGCGCGGTGGGGCCGAGGGCGTAGGGCTCAGTACGACCCGAGCGGTCGTTTACTCAGCGGTCCTGATCCTGGTCCTCGACGCCTTCTGGGCGATGACCATCCTGTGATCGAGCTCAAGGGCGTCCGCAAAGCGTTCGGGGAGCACGTGGTGCTCGACGATCTCACGCTCACCGTGCGCGATCGTGAGACCCTGGTCGTCATCGGATACTCCGGCACCGGCAAGAGCGTGCTCCTGAAACACGTGGTCGGGCTGTTGCAGCCCGACGCGGGGCAGGTGATCGTTGACGGGGCATCGGTGCCGGACCTGGATCGCGAGGCGCTGTACGGCCTCCGGGCCCAGATCGGCTACGTTTTCCAGTTCGCCGCGCTCTTCGACTCGATGACGGTGGCGGAGAACGTGGCCCTGGGACTGCGCCGGCGGGCGCTGGGCGAGGACGAGATCGCCGAGCGGGTGTCGGAAGCGTTGGCGCTGGTGGATTTGACCGGCAACGACGACAAGCTGCCGGCCGAGCTGTCGGGGGGCATGCGCAAGCGGGTCGGCATCGCCCGCGCCATCGCGCTTCGCCCCCGCTACATCCTCTATGATGAGCCGACGACCGGACTCGACCCGGTCACCTCGGCGGTGATCGACCAGCTCATGGTGCGGACCCGGGAGCACCTGGGCGTCACCGGCATCGTGGTGACCCACGACATGCGGAGTGCCTACACGGTGGGAGACCGGATCGCCATGTTGTATGAGGGCAAGATCCGTCAGGTCGGGTCCGTGGGCGAGATCCAGGCCACCCAGGACCCGCTGGTTCGGCAGTTCATCGAAGGGATCCCTTCGTGAAGCGCGAAAACGAGTTCGCGGTCGGACTGGCGGTGATCGCCGCGCTCACTCTCGTGGTGGGCGGCGCACTCTGGCTGTCGGGCGCCCACCTCGGGAAGACCGAGACGATGTACACGGCGCGCTTCCGCACCGTCGGCGGACTCGGGGTCGGGAATCCGGTCGTGCTGCGCGGCGTCCGCATCGGCCGGGTCGAGGCGATCCGGCTCGCTTCCGGCAACTGGGTCGAAGCCGACCTGAAGGTCTACACGGGGGTCTCGCTGCCGCCCCGGCCCGCCGCCGTCGCCGCGTCGGCGTCGCTGTTCGGTGAGTGGGCTGTCACCGTCGTGTCGCAGGATCAGCTGCCCGACGACCCCAATGTCCGCTCGGCCATTGCCGAGGCGTCAGCCGGAGGCGGGGGGCGGTGGCCCGGCGCGACGCTGCCCGACATCGGCCAGCTCACGGCCCAGGCGTCGCGCATCGCGACCGACATCGGCACCGTCGCCAACCGCATTCAGACGGCCTTCGACACCACCGCGGTGAACGAGCTGCGCCGCTCGATCCACGACTTCGGGCAGATCGCGGATCGCCTGGTGAAAGTGACCGACGAGCAGGCGACGGTGATCGGAAACGTGGGAAGTAACTTGCAGACCGGGTCCAAGGCGCTCTCCGACGCGGCGACGCGACTCCAGACCACCATCGGCCGCGTGGACTCGGCGACGAGCGCGGGGCAGGTTTCGTCCATTCTGAACAACACCGCCGCCGCGAGCCAGGACATCCGTACCACCAGCGCCGACCTCCGGGACTTGGCGGAATCGGTGCACAAGAACCAGGAGAGTCTGGTGCGGGTACTGGTCAATGCGGACACCGTGATGTCCCGCATCGCCAATAAGACCGGCACGCTCGGGCTTCTGGTGGCCGACTCGTCGCTCTATAAGGAAACGACCTTCACGATGATACAGCTCCGCCAGCTCCTGGCCGACATCCAGGCCAATCCGCGCAAGTACTTCACGTTCAGCGTCTTCTAGGGACGAGATGTCGAAGCCGGCGAAGAAGGCCCAGCGGGAAACGAGCGCGGGGGGCGTGGTATTCCGGCGGGAGGGCGGGGTGACCCGGTACCTCCTGATCCGGGATTCGTACAAGAATTGGGGTTTCCCCAAGGGGCATCTGAAGACCGGCGAGCCTCCCGCCGACGCCGCCCGCCGGGAAGTGGAAGAAGAGACCGGGCTCGTCAATCTCCTCCTGCACGGCCCCATCCGGGTCATCGACTGGTACTTCCGGTTCAAAGGCAAGACCATTCACAAGTACTGTCATTTCTTCCTCTTCGAGTCGCGCGAGGGCGAGCCCACGCCGCAGCTCGAAGAGGGCATCTCGGCGTGCACCTGGCATCCGCTGGACGATGCGGTCACCACCATTTCGTACGACAACGCGCGCGGCGTGCTGCGCCGCGGCGCCGAAATGGTGCGGGCCCTTCAGGAGGTGCCGGAGCCCCCCCCGCCACGATGATCGCGGTGGTCCCGGTCTTTCATCCCCGGGCCGAAGCCCGCCGGGCGTTGCGGCGCGGCATTCCGAATGGCTCCGGCGGCGGTGTGCGCGTGTGCCGGAGCGCTGACCAGCTGCGACGGCTCATGGCGCAGCGCCTCATCGACGCCGTGGTTCTCGACGTGAAGTCCGCGCCGGCCGAGCTCTTCGAGCTCCCCACCCGCTTCCCGCGCATCCCGTTCTACGCGCTGTCGGCGTTCAAGCCGGAGGACGGCGCGATCCTCGCCCGTTGTCGCGAGGCCCACTTCGCAGGCGTGCTGGTCGAAGGCGTAGACAATGCGGTGGCGGGGGAGTGGATCGCGGCCCGCGGTGCCGGGACGGCACGGCGGGAATCGCTGGGCGAGGGACCGAAGCTCCTCCGACTGTCCGAACCCATCCAACGGGACGCCTGGGCGGAAGTCCTCCGGCGCGTCGGCAGGCCCACCACCACCGGACAGATCGCGCAGGCCCTTGGCGTCACCCGTGAGTACCTCTCCCGACAATTCGCGGCCGGGGGCGCGCCCAACTTGAAAAGAGTGATCGACCTGGCCCGTGTGGCGTGTGCCGCCGATCTCCTCGCTAATCCCGGATATCCGGTGGGCGTCGTGGCCCGGCTGCTCGGCTATGGGTCTTCGGGTCATCTGGCTCAGGCTGCGCGCCGGGTGGCCGGGGTGCTCCCCGGTCAGCTTGCTGAATTGGGCACGAGAGGCGTGCTTATGCGCTTCGTCCGGGGACATACGCGCTCGCGTTCTTGAGACTTGCCGAGGTCCCCTTCCTTGTGATATTTTTCACAATCTCTCTCACGACGGCTTATGGCGACCGATTCCATCCTGCGACCTGGTGAGCTGAAGGACATCCTCCTCAAGGAGATTCAGGCGGCCGACCTCTCGGACATCGACGTCCGCGAAGTCGGAACCGTGCTGGAGGTGAAGGACGGCATCGCTCGCATCTATGGTCTCACCTCCGCCATGGCCGGCGAAATGCTCGAGGTGACGGCCTCCGGGACCGGCGAGAAGATCACCGCCCTGGCGCTCAACCTCGAGGAGGACAACATCGGCGCGGTGATTCTGGGGGACTACCTCCAGCTCCGCGAAGGCGATGAGGTCCGGCGCACGGCCCGGGTGCTCGAAGTACCGGTCGGTCCGGCCCTCGTGGGCCGCGTGGTCACCCCGCTCGGCCAGCCGGTGGACGGTCTGGGCCCGATCAAGACGACCACCACCCGCAAGGTCGAGATCGTCGCCCCCGGCATCATCAAGCGGCAGCCGGTGAAGGAGCCCCTCCAGACCGGCATCAAGGCGATCGACGCGATGATTCCGATCGGCCGCGGCCAGCGCGAGCTGATCATCGGCGACCGCGGCACCGGCAAGACCGCCATCGCGATCGATACCATCATCAATCAGAAGGGCCAGGGCGTCATCTGCGTTTACGTCGCCATCGGCCAGAAGAACTCGACCGTGGCGTCGGTGGTGGAGCGGCTGAAGGAGCACGGCGCGATGGCGTACACCATCGTGGTCGTGGCCTCGGCCTCCGAGCCCGCCCCGCTGCAGTACATCGCCCCGTATTCGGGGTGCACCATGGCCGAGTACTTCATGTACAACGAGAAGAAGGCGACGTTGTGCGTGTACGACGACCTGTCCAAGCAGGCCGCCGCCTACCGCCAGCTTTCGCTGGTGCTCCGCCGGCCCCCCGGCCGCGAAGCGTACCCGGGCGACGTCTTCTACCTCCACAGCCGCCTGCTGGAGCGTGCCGCCAAGTTGTCCGATGA
>DATBBZ010000236.1:0-1813 GCA_036270745.1 Gemmatimonadales bacterium
CGTGAAAGCGGTGGCGAATCAGGCACTCGAGACGGCCACCGTGGAGTACGTCCCGGGGGTTGTCTCCGCCCAGGACCTCGAGGCCGCGGTCCGGGCCGCCGGGTTCACGGTCGCCGAGCCGATTCCGTCGGAGGACCCAGAAGAGCGGGAGCGGGTGGCCCGGGCCTTCGAAATCCGGAGCCTCACCTGGAAGTTCGCGCTGGCCGCAGGCGTCGCCGTCATCGCCATGCTGGGGGGCATGCTGCTGATGGCTGACCGCCCCCTCGACACCTTCCACCGCTTCGATCTGCTCGGCCGGGTGTTGATGCCGGTCTCGGAGCGGCTTCGGGATCTGGTGCAGGGCAAGTGGCCCCTGGATTCCGATTGGATTCGCCGCGTGCTCGGCGTCCTCACCATTCCCGTCGTCGTCTGGTCGGGCGGGCAGTTCTACAAGGCGGCCTGGAGCGGCTTCCGGCATCGCACCGCGGACATGAACACCCTGATCGCGGTGGGGACCGGCGCCGCCTTCCTCTATTCGGTCGTCGCCACGTTGATTCCGGGAGTCTTTCTCGGCGCCGGCCTTCCCGCCGACGTCTACTACGAAGCCGTCTCGGCCATCATCGCCTTGATTCTGCTGGGACGGCTGTTGGAGGCACGGGCCAAGGGCCAGACCTCCGCGGCCATCCGCCGGCTGGCGGGACTCCGGCCCAAAATGGCGCGGGTGCGGCGGGGCACGGCCGAGTCGGATGTGGCAGTCGAGGCCGTGGTCGTCGACGACTTCGTGATCGTCCGCCCCGGCGAGCGGGTGGCGGTGGACGGGATCGTGACGGAAGGAGTCTCGTCCGTCGACGAATCCATGCTCACCGGTGAGCCGATGCCGGTGACCAAGAAGGTCGGCGACGAGATCATCGGCGGCACCATCAATACCACGGGCAGCGTCGTCTTCCGGGCCACCCGGGTCGGCAAGGATGCGGCACTCGGGCAGATCATCCGGATGGTGGAGGAGGCCCAGGGGTCCAAGGCGTCGATCCAGTCACTGGCCGACCGCGTCGCGGGCGTGTTTGTGCCCGTGGTGATCGCGATCGCCATTGCGGCCTTCGTGGTGTGGTTCGATCTCGGGCCGTCTCCGGCCATCCTCTTCTCCACGGTCGCGTTCGTCACGGTGCTCATCATCGCCTGCCCCTGCGCCCTCGGCCTCGCCACGCCGACCGCCATCCTGGTCGGCACGGGACGGGCCGCCGAGCTCGGCATTCTGATCCGGGGTGGTCAGGCGATCGAGAACCTGTCGCGGATCAAGGCGATCCTGCTCGACAAGACGGGGACCATCACCGAAGGCCGGCCCGCGGTGACCCACATCCTCACCGCCAAGCGCAGTGACGGCGCTCCGGTGTCCCCGGCGGACGTGCTGAAGTGGGCGGCCTCGGTCGAGCAGCGTTCCGAGCATCCGCTGGCGCTCGCGATTCTCGATGCCGCGAAGGCCAAGGGCGTGAGCATGCTCGCGGTCGACAAGTTCGCGGCGATGGAAGGGCGGGGGGTGCGGGGGACCGTCGACCGGCGGATCGTCGAGGTGGTGTCCCTGCGGCACGCGCGCGAGCGGTCACTCGATCTGGGCGGCCTGGCCAATGACGCCGACCGCCTGGCGGGGGAGGGACGGTCACCGGTCATCGTGGTGGTGAACAACACCGTATACGCCATCATCGCCATCGCCGACCCGATCAAGTCGGGAGCCCGCGACGCCATCGCCGCCTTGCTGGCGCGGGGGCTGGAGGTGACGATGGTGTCCGGGGATTCCCGGCGGGCCGCGGAGGCGGTGGCGAAGGAAGTCGGCATCGAC
>DATBBZ010000237.1:0-2843 GCA_036270745.1 Gemmatimonadales bacterium
GGGCGTCAACAAGAACATCGAGGTCCCCGAGAGCCAGTTCGAGAAAGCGCTGGAGGGGGACATCATGTTCGACGGCTCGTCGATCGAGGGGTTCGTCCGGATCGAAGAGTCCGACATGGTGCTCAAGCCCGACCTCGAGACGTTCCGGGTGCTCCCCGGTGGGGACCAAGGGGGGAAGGTCGCGCGCATTATCTGCGACATCTACAACCCGGACGGGTCGGCGTTCGCCGGGTGCCCGCGCCTCGCGCTGAAGCGCCAGATCGTGCGGGCCCGGGATGCGGGCTTCACCATGATGGCGGGAGTGGAGGCGGAGTTCTTCATCTTCCAATTCGACTCGTCCGAAGAACCCACCACCATCACCCACGACTCGGGGGGGTACTTCGACCAGACGCCGGTCGACAAGGCCGAGGAGATCAGGCGGCTGATCGTGAAGGACCTGGTGTCCATGGGGTTCGAGGTCGAAGCCGGACACCATGAAGTCGCGCCGGGGCAGCACGAGATCGATTTCCGGTACGCCGAGGCGCTCGAGACGGCCGACAATCTCGCGACGTTCCGGTTCATCGTCCGCAACGTCGCCTACCGGCACGGGTTCCTCGCCACCTTCATGCCCAAGCCTATCGTCGGCCAGAATGGCTCGGGGATGCACACCCACCAGTCGCTCTTCGCCGGCGGGAAGAACGCGTTCCATGATGCCAGGGCGCAGTGGGAGCTCTCGCCGGTGGCGCTCGCCTACATCGCGGGCCTGCTCGACCACGCCCGGGGGTTCTGCTCCATCACCAACCCCCTGGTCAACAGCTACAAGCGACTGGTCCCGGGATACGAGGCGCCGGTCAACGTCGCGTGGTCCATGCGCAACCGGTCGCCGCTGATCCGGATCCCCGACCGCCGCGGCACCGGTACCCGGTGCGAGCTCCGGATGCCCGACCCCTCCGCCAATCCCTACCTTGCGCTGGCGGTGCAGCTGGCGGCGGGACTCGACGGCGTGGAGCGGAAGCTCACGCCCCCCGACCCCGTCAACAAGAACATCTTCGAGATGAGCCACCGGGAACGACGCAAATACCGTATCGACGAGTTGCCCCGGGATCTCCACCAGGCCCTGGAGTGTTTGGAAAAGGACGAACTGATCCGGGCCGCCCTGGGGAAGCACATCTACGAACGGTTCCTCGAGGCCAAACGGGAAGAGTGGGAGGAGTACATCGGGACGGTGTCGGACTGGGAACTACAGAGGTACCTCGGCCGCTACTAGTTTCCCCTCACCATGTACCGTTTAACCGCTGCCCTACAGCTGTGGGTCCTCGCGGCGCTGGTGACTGGATGCGAATTGTTGCCACGTCCCGGAGACACGCAGGGCGAACAAAACCAGGCCCTCTGGACCAGCGCCGGCCGGCTGGTGACGGAATCCGATCCCCGCCTGACCATCGTTCGCCTGCGGGTCGACACCGACGAAGTAAGGGCCCGGCACGATGTGCTGCTCACGAAATTCGAATTCGGGAATCCGGCCGACGCATCGAATTACGAACTGAGCCTCGGCCTGGACTTCGGGGATACGCGCAGGCTGTCCCTGGGGAAACCGTACGCCGTCGGGGGTCCGCATGCCGAGATTCCGGCCGCCGGCACCGTGGCCTGCCTGTGTCACCCCCTGCGGCCCGACTCGGTGCGGGGGACCTATGAGCTGGAACGGCTGGGCATCGCGCAGATCACGGGGCATGTCGACGTGACCCTGTTTTTCACCGCCTGGGACGATCCCAGGGTGCATGAGACGTACCGACTGAGGCAGCGCATCGAAGGAGTGAAGTGAGGCTCGCTACCGCCGGCGCCATCCTGCTGCTCACCTGCGCTCCCGCCCGCCTGTTTGCCCAGGCGCCGCGGGACGATGGCGCGTCGACGCCGGTGATCGACACCGTCATCGTCGTCAATCACAACATCTTCGCGACCTCGGATCAGGCGCCCGGATTCATCGCCGGACTCGTGAACGCGCTGCACCGGACCACCCGCACCAACGTCATCCGCCGCACCATCCTGCTGGAGGCCGGCATGCGCTACGACTCGGCCCAGGTGGTGGAAAGCGAGCGGTTGCTGCGGGACCTGGGCGTCTTTCGGGACGTCAAGTTCGATACGCTCCGCGTCGGGGATAAGCTCGCCCTGCGCGTCACCACGGGAGACGGATGGAGTACGTCCCTGAACCTGGGCTACTCCACCACCGCGGGGTCGGTGAGCTGGCTCATGTCGGCGACGGAGCGGAATCTTCTCGGCACGGCGACCGCCCTGTCCGTGGCCCTGCATCACAATCCGGACCGGAACAACCTGTCATTCCTGTACCAGAACGCCGCGTTCCTGTCCCGGCGGACCGCGCTGAATCTGGAGTACGACGATCTTTCCGACGGGCGGCGCGGGGTCTGGAGCTACGGACAGGGGTTCTATCAAACGGCGGCGCGCTTCGCGGTGCAGGATTCTGGGGAGGCGGCGCACAATCGCGTACTGATGTTCAAGAACGACTCCCTCGCGGCCGCGTATCAACGCAAGGTACTGATCTCGACGAACACCGTCGGGTGGGCCCCGTTCGCCACCTCGCGGGACTATCTGCGGCTCACGTTGTCGAGCGTGGTGCGACGCGAGGACTATGTGCTCGATTCACTCCCCGGGGACACGGCGTTCCAGAAAATTCCCGGCAACCTGTTTCCCCGCCACTTCTACGCGTCCTTCGGCGTGGCGGCCGAGCGCAATCATGTCCGCTACGCCCAGATCGAGCACTTCAACTCGTTTGGACGCCACGAGGACCTCAATCTCTCACAGATCGTCGGGGCGGGCGTGTGGGTCGCGCCCAATGCGTTGGGATATGGACC
>DATBBZ010000238.1:0-6890 GCA_036270745.1 Gemmatimonadales bacterium
CCCCATCCACGCTCGTCGAATCCGATCTTCCATCCGGCCCTGACGCTCGCGAGGCGGGATTTGATTCTGGCGAGATATCGGGGCTACAACGTCGTCATTCCGCCGGACACTGGAGCAGTGGATTCACTCTTGATTCCGGTCATACCGCCGGCGGTGCTGGATTCGATTCCGGTGATTGTTCCGGCGGATTCCGATACGACTCACGTCGACTCAACCAGGAAAGACAGTACGACAGACTCTAGTCGACGAGCCTCAAGGGCATCACCAGCGCCATATAACTCGCCGGGTCATTCCACCTCACCGGCTCGACCGTCGCAGCGCGTTCCGGGGCCTTGAAGGTGAAGCGCACTTCGTCGGTAGGCATGAACTTCAAGATCTCCAGCAAGTACGTCGCATTGAAGCCGATTTCCAGCGGCTCCCCTTCGTAGGCCACCGTCAGCTCGTCCTGGGCTTCGCCCAGGTCGGGGGTCTGCACGGAAAACCGGCAAGTTCCACCCGAGAGCGCGAGGCGGATGCGGTGCGTCTGGTCACTCGCGACCACACTCATGCGCCGCAGCGCTCCCATCATCGCGTTCCGGTCGACCGTCGCCGATTTGTCGTTCTCCCGTGGGATCACATTCTCGTATGGCGGATACGGACCTTCAATCAGCCGGGAGAACACGAGCTTGCCGCCCGCGCGGAACCCGATGTGGTTGTCGCTCTTGGCGATCTCGATTTCGACATCGGCGGCGAAGAGCCGGCGGATCTGATCGAGAGCCTTGGGGGGCACGATGAGGTCGGCGGCGGCGGAGCCGGTGGACGGGACATCCATCTTGGCCAGGCGGTGACCGTTGGTGGCCACCATCCGCATCCGGTCGGGCCGAAGCTCCCACAGTACGCCGTTCAGAATGGGCCGGCTCTCTTCGGTGGACGCCGCGAATGCCACATGGTTGATCAGTTTCTGGACCACACCCGCTGCGGCCTTGGACGCCCCGTCGAACTTGACGGCGGGGAAGGAGGGAAACTCCTCACGGGGCAGCCCCAGCAGTTTGAAGCGCGACTTCCCGCACTCGATGGATACCCGCTGCTCCGAAGCACCCGTAAAGCGGATGGCCGCGGGGGGGAGCTCCCGGGCGATGTCCACGAGCTTCTTGGCCGGGAGGGTGGCTGCTCCTTCAGCGTCCACATCCGCCGAGACCATGGTGCTGACCGCGATGTCCAGGTCGGTCCCGGAGAAGCGCACACCCTGCTTGGTGGCCTCCACCAAAACGTTGGAGAGCACCGGCAGAGTGGTCTTGGCGGGAATCGCCGCCGCCACCGCCGTCAGGCCTTCCTGCAGCTGGTCCCGCGTGATCGTGAACTTCATTTATCCCCAGGAAAGAAGCTTTTACTACTCTATATATAGAAACTAGTAGTAGTAGTAGAGAGCGGGATATGTGGACGGAATCCGCAAGTCTCGCGTCTCAATGATCTTTCACTGCCCACACGTGTTGGCTCGATGTTGGGACTGTTGGCTCGTTGTGTACAGATCGTCCCACATTCCCACTCCCCCACATCCCCACATCCCGACTTTCTACAATGCGGATAATTCGGTCCGGGCGCTCTCGATCCGCTCTTTGAAGATCCGATCCCGCATCATCTGCCGCTCCACCTTGTCCACGCTGTGGATGACGGTCGAATGGTCCCGGCCCCCGAACGCCTGGCCGATCTCCACCAGCTGCATGCCCAGCATGTCCCGCGCGAGGTACATGGCCACCTGGCGGGGGATGGTGAGGGTCTTGGTCCGGGCCTTGGAGCGGAGCCCCTCGGGAGTGACCCCCCAGCGCCGGGCGACGACCTCCTGGACCCGGTCGATGCTGGGGGCGGCCTGGTTCGAGAAGCCCGCGTCGTCCCCCTGGCGGATCTTGTCGGACAGGGCTTCCCGGGCCAGTTCGATGGAGACCTCCCGGTTCTTGAGGGACGCGAAGAGCAGGAGCTTGATGATGCATCCCTCGAGCTCCCGGACACTCGAGCGGACGTGTTCGGCGATGAAACGCAGGACGTCGTCCGGAATGGTGAGCTCCAGGTGGTCCTGGTGCGCCTTCTTCCGGAGAATAGCGATCCGGTGCTCCAGGTCGGGCTGGCCGATGTCCGCGACCATGCCCCACTCGAAGCGCGAGACCAGCCGGTCTTCGAGTCCGGGGATCTCCTTGGGCGGGCGGTCCGAAGTCAGGACGATCTGCTTCCGGCCTTCGAAGAGGGCGTTGAAGGTGTGGAAGAATTCGTCCTGCGTCATTTCCTTGCCCTCCAGGAAGTGGACGTCGTCCACGAGGAGGAGGTCGATCTCGTTGCGGTAGCGGCGCCGGAACTCGGGCATGGTGCGCGCCTGAATACTTTCGATCACGTCGTTGATGAACTGCTCGGCGCCCACGTAGAGGAGCCGGGTCCCGGGGTTCCGGGCGACGACCGCGTGCGCGATGGCCTGCATCAGGTGGGTCTTGCCCAGCCCGGTGGCGCCGTAGATGAAGAACGGGTTGTAGGTGAGTCCGGGGGCTTCAACGACCGCGTGTGCCGCTGCCGCGGCGAGCTCGTTCGATTTGCCGACGACGAAGCTCTCGAACGTGTACCGCTCGTTCAGGGGCTGCGTCGTGGCCGCGCGCTCGGCGGCGGCGGCACGGCCTTCCTGGCCGTCCCTCGCGGCGACGAAGAAGTCCATTTGCGGGCGGTGCTGCCGCTCGTCCTGGACCTTGAACACGACGGTGGTGGGATGACCCAGGACGCGCTCGGCGGCCCGGGCGAGCAACCCCGAGTGTTTGGACTCGTTCCATTCGACGGCGAACTGATCCGGAGCGCCGACGATCAGGCGCCCCTCGTCGAGCGCGATCGGCTCAGCCGGTTCGAGCCAGGTGCGCACGATCGAGTCGGGTAGTTCCCGTCGCGCCTCATCGAGGAGGCGCTTCCAAGCTTCTTTGGCTGACTGCTCCATCACGATTGAAAAAAATGGTGGGGGTTCAGCAAGGGCGGCCCGAAGGTACGGACGCTATGTGGAAAAGTCAACCATTGACCCCACTCGCGCGCCCCGTGTAATTTTTCCGCCCTTACGTGAGGTCACAATGGGTCCGACATACCGGCCGCGAAACCGGCGGCGCATAAATAAGCATGGCTTCCGTACCCGCATGAAAGACAAATGGGGTCGCGCTGTGCTCTCCCGCCGCCGCAAAAAGGGGCGGAAGCGTCTCACCATCCGTATCGCTTCCAAGCACCGGAGTCGGTAACGAGCGAGCGGCATCCGCGCCGCGCCCGGTTGGGGCGTGGTCCGGATCTTCTATCCTGCTGGAACACCGGCAAACGCGTCCGGTTGCCGCACCTTGAGCTTGCGTGGCTTCCCCGTCCAAACTCGGGACGTTCCCGCTCCGGTATCATCGTTCCCTTGTACCAGCGCACCGCGGTGCAGCGCAATCAGTTGCGGCGCCGCATCCGGGAAATCCTGCGCCGCGAAACCCTCCGGCTGCTGCCACCCGTAGACCTCGTGGTGCGGGCCCGTCGTGAAGCGTACGCCGCGACCTTCGCGGCGCTCCGGGACGAGCTCGCGCAGGCAGCCACCAAGATCAAGTGAACACTCTTCGGATACCCCGCCAGATCGTGATGGGACTGATCCGCCTGTACCAGCTCACGCTGTCGCATCTGGTGTTCACGCAGTGTCGCTTCACGCCAAGCTGCTCCCGTTACACTTATGAGGCTGTGGAGCGGTACGGCGCCTTGAGGGGGTCTTGGCTAGGGATCCGCCGCGTGGCGCGGTGTCATCCCTTTCATCCCGGTGGCTACGACCCGGTGCCGTAAGGCGCCCTGGTCGAAGGAAACTCTGTGGACCGACGCGTCTTTCTGGCCCTGGTGTTGTTTGCGCTCGTCATCATCGTCCCGAGTCTCATCTGGCCGTCGAAGCCAGTGAGACGGGCAGACGGGCAGACGGACAGTTTGTCGCGGCCGGTCGCAGCAGCCGAATCAAGCCACGCCGACACCTCGCACGTGAGAACGCCTGCGTCACCCCTGCCCGTCTCACCGTCTGCCCGTCTGCCCGCCGACACTGTCTGGGTGACGACGCCGCTGCTCCGGATCGGCGTGAGCACGCGCGGCGGCACGATCGTCTCTGCACGCCTCGCGGACTACAAGTCCTTCGCGGCGGGCGATTCCGGGAAGGCCGTGGAGCTGGTGCCTGCCGGAAGACCCTTCCTGGTCCGGCGCATCGCCGTGGGCTCGGACACTCTGGACCTCACGGATCTGTCCTTCACGCCGTCGGCCCGCGTGATGAGCGTGGCCGGCGACGCCGGCACCCTGACGCTCACCGCTGCCCGTGGGACGTCGACCATCAGTGTCGCCTACACGTTCCGGCCCGATGACTACCGCATCCGCGTGAAGGGCCGGGTGACGGGGTTGAGCGCGGCAGGCGCGCAGATGCTGGTGGGGCTGGGGGACGGCCTGCGGAACACCGAAGCCGACTCCGCAGGCTCTTTCCGTGACTACGCCGTGGTCACCAAGTCCTCGAAGACTGAAAAGCATGCCTTCAGCTCCGTGAGCGAGAACGAGCGGGCGGTCTACGACGGACCGTTCGAGTGGGCGGGGATCAAGTCCAAGTACTTCCTGGTCGGTGTTCTGGCTACCGAGCCGGGCGAGGCCCAGTTCGCCGGGGCGGTAGCCGTGGGGGGCCCGCGCCCCGACAGCGCCAAGGGGCTTATCGGCGGCAAGTCGGGGATCGCGACTCGCATGGGTGTCGCGCTCACGTTGCCCGTCCCGGCCGCCGGCGACTTCCAGTACAGCCTCTATGTAGGGCCGCTCGAGCACCGTCGCCTCGCCGCGATCGGGCACGACCTCGATGACGCGAACCCGTACGGCTGGGCCATTTTCCGGCCCATCATCCGGTGGGTGTCGATTCTCGTCACGAACATCCTGCTGTGGGCCCACGAGTCGTTCGGGGTTGCCTACGGCTTGCTCCTGATCCTCTTCGGGGTACTGGTCCGCGTCGTCCTCTGGCCGCTCAACCAGAAAGTCATGGCGTCGCAGATGCGCCTGCAGGCGATCGCGCCCGAGCTGAAGCGGGTGCAGGAGAAATACAAGAACGATCCCACGCGGCTCCAGCAGGAAACCATGAAGCTGTACAAGGAGCACAACGCCAACCCGCTGGGCGGGTGTCTCCCGATGCTGATTCCGTATCCGATGCTCATCGCGCTGTATTTCGTGTTCCAGTACATGATCGAGCTGCGCGGGTCATCGTTCCTGTGGCTTCCGGACCTGTCGCGTTTCGATCCGTACTTCATCCTGCCGGTGGTAATGGGGCTCTCGATGTTCGCGCTGACCAAGATCGGCCAGCGGGGCATGCCGCCCAATCCCCAGACGGCGTCGATGGTCTACATGATGCCGGCGCTGATGACGTTCATTTTTCTCCGGTTGTCGTCCGGGTTGAACCTCTACTACCTGGTCTCGAATCTTTTCAGCCTGCCGCAGCAGTGGATGATTTCACAGAAGCGGCTGAGGGACCAGGCGAAACGCATCGGGACCACCTGACGATCGACTGATGCTCTCCGATCCGATCGTCGCGCTGGCCACCCCGCCCGGACGATCGGCGGTGGCCCTCCTCCGGCTCTCGGGCCGGGGCTCGTTCGCAATCGCCGAGCGCTGTCTCTCTCCCTGGCACGCTGAGCTTCCGCGGACCGTTTTCCGCTCGCGTCTTTCGACTCCCGGCGGCGTGGCGGTCGATGACGTGCTGGCGGTTTCTTTCTCAGCTCCCAATTCCTATACCGGCGAGGACCTGGTCGAGATCTCCACCCACGGCGGTCTCTTGGCGCCCGCCGAGGCGCTGGGGGCCCTGGTGGCGGCCGGGGCGCGCCCGGCCGAGGCCGGGGAGTTCACGCGGCGAGCGGTCCTCAACGGCAAGATGGACCTCCTGCAGGCCGAGGCGACGGCGGACCTCGTCGATGCGAGCGCGCCGGCGCAGCGGCGGCGGGCGCTGGCCCAGCTCGATCAGGGGTTGTCGAAGCGCCTGGATGCCCTGAGGTCGGAGGTCCTGGAGCTGGAAGGCCTCACAGCGTACGAGATCGACTTCCCGGAGGAGGATGACGGCCCCATCCCTCCGGAGCGCGTGGTACGGGCCTGGGAGGGCGTCCGGGGCGGCGTGGCCGAGCTTCTGGGGACAGCGGCCGAAGGTGAGCGCTTGCGGGAGGGGGCGCTCCTGGTGATCGCGGGGCCTCCGAATGCCGGCAAGTCGACTTTGTTCAACGCTCTGCTCGGATCCGAGCGTGCGATCGTCACCGAGGTCCCCGGGACGACCCGGGACGCGATCGAGGCTCCAGCGGTGATCGCCGGCTTCCCGTTTCGCCTCGTGGACACGGCGGGACTGCGACAGACCGACGACCGCATCGAGAAGATGGGGATCGAGGTAAGCCGGAAATACCTCGGCGCGGCGGACCTGGTGCTCTACTGTGACGACAGGGAAGCGGGGGAGTGGGGACGTGGGGAAGTTGGACTCTCCGATTCGGCCCCAGTCATCACCGTTCATACCAAAGGGGATCTAACTAGCCGCCTAACAACTAACCGTCTAACCGTCTCGGCCTTGACGGGGGCAGGGATGAAGGAGCTACGGCAGGAACTCGCCCGGGTGGCCTTCGGCAAGTTGATCGCCCTGGGGGATGTCGAGCCGGTCGTCACGCGCGCCCGACATCGCCAGGCGTTGGAAACCGCCCTCAGGGAGCTCGACTTGTTCAAAGAGGCGAGGAGCGGGGGAGTGGAGGCGATCGCCGCGGCGACCCACCTCAGAGCGGCAACCGGCGCGCTGGATGCGCTGATCGGCGCGGTGACACCGGACGACGTGCTCGAGCGGGTATTCTCGAACTTCAGGTGGGCGAGCGACGCGTAGCCGGTGCCGAAGTCATCGATGGCCA
>DATBBZ010000239.1:0-3082 GCA_036270745.1 Gemmatimonadales bacterium
ATCCCGAGGGACGCCGTGAAAGTTGAGTAAGACGTCAGACGTCAGACTTCAGCAATCAACTGACGTCTGACGTCTGATGTCTGATGTCACTAACGGCCGACAGCTCTTTTCTGCGGGGGCAGCAACTTGTCCAGATCATCCGACAGTGCCGCGAGGCGCGCGGCGACTTCCCGTTCGCTCTTCCGAGCTTGGAACAATTCGTTCGTGATGTCCAGGGCGGCAAGAATGGCGGCCTTGTGCGTCTCCACCAGTCCACCCTGGGCCAGGACCTTCTTCAAGGCCTGGTCGAGATACCCCGCCACTTCGCGCGTGTACTCGGGAGTCAGATCGGAGCGAACCGTATACTCTTCGCCTCCGATCATCACCTTGACCGAATTCTTCTTGACGCTCACCGCGCACCTCCGGTGCCGGTGGCCCCGCCGGACTCACGCCCCTGCTCCTCGAGGAACGCGAGCCGGGCCAGCAGATCCTGGAGCCGCGCCCGCGTCGCCTCCACCCGCTGCCGGAGCGCACGGTTCTCCGCTTCCATCTCCGCCATCCGGGTCCGGAGCTCCGGATCGGGGCGCGCGATGGTGAGCGCCGGCCCGCTGGACACGGGAACCGGAGCCCCCGAGGGACCCCCAGCCCCATGCCGGGCTTCCGCCTCCGACTTGAGGGCGCGCGCGCGCCAGCCCGCCAGCTCCTCCGCCACATGGCGGATGGTCGCCTCGAGCTGATCGAGCGCTACCGCGTCAAGTCGTTCTCCGCCTAACCCCAAGGTCCCCCTCCAGCGCCGACAACACGGCCTTCACACTCTTCTCGACTTCTTCCGCCCGCAGGGTGCGCGCCGGGTCCCGGTAGACACAGTGCCAGGCCACGCTCCGCGACCCCGCCGGCATTTCCTTGCCGCGGTACTCGTCGAAGAGCGAGAGCCCCACCAGCAGCGGACCCGCGCTCCTCCGGATGACCGCTTCGACCGCCTCGGCGGTGATGCCCGGAGGCAGCACCAGGGCGACGTCCTGCTCGACCGCGGGCGTCGTCGGGAGGGGCCGGTACTGCACCGGCTCGCTGGTCCCGACCGAAAGCCTCAGCTCGAACCCGAGGAGTGGTGCCGCCCAGTCAGGCGCGTCCGCTTCCAGCGTGGACGCCGCCCCGACCACCGACCCGTCTCCTCCAATCGCCTCCCACCCGCCCTGATCGGCCATCGGCCTGACCGTGGCGCCGGGGTGGGATGCCGAAATCGCTAACTCAAAGTGATACTTGAGGTCCCATATGTCCATATCAGGTACTTTCGCACCTGTCCAGTGGGCCGGGAACCGGGCCCCCGTAAGCACGGCGGCGACGGAAACCCACTCCAATGGCAGGCGGGAGTCTCCACCTCCTGAACTGGGACCACTCCCTACTCCCCACTCCCGAAAGACCGTCCCTACCTCAAAGAGTCTTACGTTTCGGTTCTTCTCCGCCCAGTTCCCCTCCACCCGCCGGATCAACGCCGGCAGCAGTGCCATCCGGAGATGGGCGTCCTCGGCCGAGAGGGGGTTGGAGACGGCCACCGCTCCAGGGCCATTCGCAGGCCCCAGGGACAGTGTCCGCGCCTCGTACAGGCCGGCGCCCGAGAGGGCCTGACGGAGCCGGTCCTTGGCCTGCTCGACCGGGGAATCCGGCACCGTGCCGGGCCGGAAGGGCCGCAGGTCGTCCGGGAAGGAGTCGTAACCCCGGAGCCGGGCCACCTCCTCGATCAGGTCCACCTCTCGAGTCACGTCGGGGCGCCAGCCGGGCACCTGGACCGCCAGACGGTCATCCTTCGGCAGGGCGACGAACCCGACTGACGTCAGGAGCTTCTCGACCTCGGTCCGGGGGACCTCGATGCCGAGCAGATGGTCGACGCGGGACGGGCGGAGAAAAACGGCGCGCGGCTGCTCCGGCTCGGGCCAGAGATCGAGCGGCGCTTCCGCGACCGTGCCGCCCGCCACCGCCGTGATGACGTCGATGGCGCGGCGGAGCGCATCGGGCATCCCCCACAGGTCGATGCCTCGCTCGTAGCGATAGCTCGACTCGCTCGAGAGGCCGAGCGCGCGGCGGGTGCGCCGGGTGCGGGTGGGATCGAAATACGCGCACTCGAGGACCAGATCCGTGGTCCGGTCCGTGACCTCGGATTCCGCGCTCCCCATGACGCCGGCGACGATCGTCGGTCGCTCGGCGTCGCAGATCGCGGTCATCTCCGCGGTCAGGGTGCGCTGGACTCCATCGAGCGTCACGATCTTCTCACCCGGCTTGGCCCGGCGGACCACGACCGCGGGGCCCGAGAGCCTGGCGAGATCGAACGCGTGCATCGGCTGGTTGAGCTCGAAGAGCACGTAGTTGGTGGCGTCGACCACGTTGTTCACGGAGCGCTGGCCCACGGCTTCGAGCCGGTCGGACAGCCACGCCGGGCTCTTGCCGACCTTCACGCCGCGAATCACGGCAGCGAGATAGCGCCGACACCCGTCGGTATCCTGCAGGGTGATGGTGACGCCGCCGACCTTGCCGTCTGTCGTCGCGCGTCGCGGGGCCGGCATGGCAGCGCCCGCACCGGTGCTCCCCGGAATCGCCGGCAATTTGATCCGGCCGCTGAACGCCACCGCGAGCTCACGGGCCACGCCCTTGTGACAGAGCAGGTCGGGACGATTCGCGCCGACGTCGATGATGATCTGTTCGTCCGCGATGGGCATCGCATCCAGGAAGCGGGTCCCGGGCTTGGCCGTGGTCGCCAACTCGAGAATGCCGTCATGATCCTGGCCGAGCCCAAGCTCTTTGGCTGAACAGAGCATGCCGTTGGAGGTGACGCCGCGGATCTTCCGGCGCTCCAGCTTCAGTCCGCCGGGCAGCGTCGCGCCCACCGGCGCGTACGGGTAGGTCTTCCCTGCCGTCACGTTCGGCGCCCCACACACGACCTCCACGGGCCCTTCGGTCCCGCCGGCGTCCACCTGGCAGAGACTCAAGCGGTCGGCGTCCGGGTGCTTCTGCACTTCGAGCACGTGCGCGATCAGCACGTCCCCAAGGTCGTGATGCAGGGGGACGATGCCGTCCACCGGCGCGCAGAGGTTCGAGAGCCGGTCGGCCG
>DATBBZ010000240.1:0-9319 GCA_036270745.1 Gemmatimonadales bacterium
GGGCCATGTAGGCGGCCGAGCGGTCGACCTTCGTGGGGTCCTTGCCGCTGAACGCCCCGCCGCCGTGGCGGCCCATCCCGCCGTACGTGTCGACGATGATTTTCCGGCCGGTCAGTCCGGCGTCCCCCTGCGGGCCACCAACCACGAACCGGCCGGTAGGATTCACCAGGACATCGGCATCGGGAACCGTAAACCCGGCGTCGGCGAGCACCGGCGTCACCACCGCCTTGATTACCGCTTCGCGGAGCTCGTTGGCCTTGATGCGGTCGGAATGCTGTGTGGACACGACGACCTTGCTGATCCCGACGGGGCGGGCGCCTTCGTACACCACACTGACCTGGGTCTTACCGTCGGGACGGAGGTAGGGAAGCGTCCCGTCCTTCCGCACGGCGGCCAGGCGTTCCGCCAGCCGGTGGGCCAGGACGATGGGCAGCGGCATGAGGGACGCCGTCTCGTTCGTGGCGTACCCGAACATCATGCCCTGATCCCCCGCCCCGCCGCTGTCGACGCCCATCGCGATGTCCGCGGACTGGCGGTCGATGGTGGTCAGGACGGCGCACGTCTCGGCATCGAAGCCGTAGCTCGCGTCCGTGTATCCGATGGCCTTGATGGTGCCCCGGACGATGTCCGGGATGTGGACGTAGGTCGTCGTCGTGATCTCGCCCGCCACGACCGCCATCCCCGTGGTCACCAGTGTTTCGCAGGCGACGCGGGCGGCGGAGTCATTGGTCAGAATGGCGTCGAGAATCGCGTCCGAGATTTGGTCCGCGATCTTGTCGGGATGGCCTTCGGTGACGGACTCGGACGTAAAGACGTGGCGAGCGTCCAACATGTGGATGGGTCTCCCTTTAGCTAGGCAAACTAGCGGAGGTGCGACCCCCGGGCAACCGCGCGTCGGGATCGAGCAACTTCATGTCCACGGCTTCCGCCAGCGCGTAACGCAAAATGTCGAGCGCGAGGTCCGCCGAACGCGCGGCCAGCGCGGCGACGGCCGCCGACATCGCCTGCTCGCGGCTCACCTGACGCACCAGCCACCGGATGAGCGGCAGTGCCGGCGGCGCCACGGAGAGCGTTTCGTACCCGAGACCGATCAGCAGGAACGCCGAGATGGGTTCGGACGCCATCTCGCCGCAGACGCTCGCGGGTTTCCCCGCGGCCCGGGCCGCCTCCGCCACCAGCTTCAGGAGTCGCAGCACGCTCGGATCGTGAGGCGTGAAGCGGTTCGCCAGGCGCGCGTTGCTCCGGTCCACCGCCAGCGTGTACTGCGTGAGGTCGTTGGTGCCCACGGACAGGAAGTCGGCGATCTCCGCCAGCCGGTCGGCCATGACCGCGGCCGCCGGCGTCTCGACCATCACGCCCACGGGCACGGTTTCCGCCGCCGCGACGCCGGCGCGCTTGAGCAGCTGCCCCTCCTCCGCGACCATCTCGCGCGTCGTCTCGACCTCGGAGAGTCGGGTGACGAGCGGGATCATCAAGTGGATGGGCACGTGAGCCGCGGCCCGGAGCGCGGCGCGGATCTGCACCCGGAACATCTCGGGCTGATCGAGACACACGCGGATGGCGCGCCAGCCCAGGAACGGATTGGCCTCCGGAGGCGCCCGGAACGGCGCCGGGAACTTGTCCCCACCCAGGTCGTACGTCCGGATCACGATGGGATGCCCGGGGAAGGCGTCTCCGACCTTCCGGAAGTATTTGGCCTGCTCGTCCTCCGTTGGCATCTGAGTGTGACCCGTGATGAGGAACTCCGTGCGCAGGAGACCTACGCCTTCGGCACCATGCTCCTTGGCCGCCTTGATCTCCTCCGGCAGGTCCACGTTGCCGCGGACGTTGATGTGGATCCCGTCGGTGGTGACCGCGGGGAGGCTCGCGCCTTCCTCGGCCTGCCGCGCGACCTGCTTGCGACGGGTGTCCATCGCCCGCGCCGTCGCGATCTCTTCCTTGCTGGGGTCGAGGATCACCACGCCCCGGGTGCCGTCTACGATCAGCATCGTCCCGGACTTGATGCGCTCGAGCGCACCGGCGAGACCCATGACGGCAGGCATGCCCATGGAGTGCGCGAGAATAGCGGCGTGCGAGGTCCGCGTCCCTTCCTCACTCACCAGGCCGAGGACGCGGTCGCGGCCGAACTGCACGGTCACGCCGGGTCCGAGCTCGTGGGCCACCAGGATCGAGGGCTCCCGGATGCCGCCCGCCACCAGATCGCCCTTGTGCAGGAGGTGCCGGACCACCTGGATGGTGACGCCGTTCAAATCGGCCAGGCGCTCCTTGAGCCTCGGGCTCGAGGTCGCCGCCCAGGCGTCCCGGACTTCGAGCACCTGATACTCGTACGCCTTCTCCGCCGTCAGGTGGTTCTTGCGAATCAACTCCTCGACGGCGCCGAGGAAGGACTTGTCTTCGAGCATGAGGATCTGGGCGTCGAAGATCCGGGCCTCGTCGGCGCCGGCTTCCACTTCGGCGCGTTTGCGGAGCTCCGTCAGGTGGCCGCGGACGTCCCGGACGGCCGCCCGCAGCCGGCGGACTTCCTTCTCAACCTGGGTGCGGGGTACCACCCGGTGCGGCACCTCGGGCAAGGTAGTCTGGACCGACACCGCCGGACCGATGGCGATGCCGGGAGACACTCCGATGCCGCGCAACGTATGATCGCTCATTCCGTAAGGTCCATTTCATTGAAGCCGGCCGCCACCAGGGCGCAGAGCGCCTCCACGGCGGCTTCGGCGTCGTCTCCGTTCGCGGTGATGACGATGACCGCTCCCTGCTCCGCGGCCAGCATCATCACGCCCATGATGCTCTTCCCATTCACCGACACGTCCCCGCGCCGGATTTCGATGGCAGAGGAGAATCGCCCCGCGGTCTTCACGACTTCCGCCGCCGGGCGCGCGTGCACGCCCAGGGGGTTCACGATCGTCGCTTCGCGCTCGATCAGCGCCATAGCACACCCGCGACGAGCGCGATGACGACGAGTACGAGTCCCAGCCTGAGTCCGCTGAGGACGTCGGGACGCCACCGGAGCAGCCCGAAGGTCACGGCGGCCGCGACGGCCAGCGTGATCCGGGGCCATCCGCGGAACGCATCCCCGGACCACTGCACCACCAGCGGCAGCGCGAATCCGAGCGCCAGTGCGGTCACCGGTCCGAGGATCTGTCCGGCCCGGCGAATCCAGGGTTCCTGCAGGGCCGCGACCACCCGCGGTCCATAGTGCCAGCCCGCGCGGAGCGCCCACCACCGCAGGGCGATATGCCCCACGTTATACACAATGAGGAAGACGGCGACCGCCGTCGCCCCCCCGCCCCAGGTCACCGCGGCGAGGGTCAGCGCCGACAGGGTGGGCAGCCACCCCGCCCAGACCAGGCGGTCGCCGATGGAGCCGAGGGGTCCGGCGAGGGCGCCGCGCAGGCGCTCGATCTGCTCCGCCGGAACACCGTCCACTTCCGCGCGGGCCAGCGCGGCCGCACCGGCTCCGCTCAGATACGGATGCGCGTTGAAGTACCGCGACGCGCGGCCCAGGGCGGCGCGATAGCGGTCTGGCGAAAGCCCGCGGAGCAGCGGCTCGGCCACGAAGCCGGTCCCCACGCCGATCAGACGCTCGTAGTTCCACGAGGCCTGGATCGTGAACAGGCGCAGGAACGCCGCTCCAAGCCTCACACGAGCCATGCGACCACGATCCCTCCTGCCAGACCGGCGGCGAGCCACTTGAGGTGTGTGCCGAGCCCGACGAGACGGAGGGCCCCGGCGGCGCCGGCGGCGAGAGCCGCGCTGGTCGCCGCCACCGACAGGAGGCGCTCGCCGCGATGCGACAGGGCCGGCACCACGAACTCCCGGGTGATCCCGACCAGCGCCAAGCCGATCGCGGTGACGACGGCCGCGCGGAGCAGGTCCCGCCCGGCGCCGGCGAAGTGCAGCCGGTACAGGGCGCCCACGTCACCGGCTTCCAGCGCCGGAGCCAGCGCGGTGACCGCCCTGGTGTTCATCCGCCGCAGGATCTGGAGTGAGAGGCCGCCGATCATGGCGGTGAAGAGCCCGACGAGAGTGGCGAGGCCGAGGCCGAAGGGCAACGCGAACGCCTGCGCGGCGCCGACCGCCACGACCGTCGCCGGTCCGTATTCGGGATAGCGCGTGGCCCCGACGGGCAGGATGTCGTACTGGAACAACTCGAACAACACGCCGAGGCGAAGTCCGGCACCGACGTCTCCCAGGACTAGCCCAGCGACCGTTCCCGCCACGATGGGCCGCGCGAGCATCACCTGGGGGAACGACACGAGGTCTAGGCCGACGATCGTGCCCACCACCAGCAGCTCCCACCCGTGGGCGATCATGGGGCGAACTCCCCGAGGGGAACGGCGCGTGCCGTCGGGACGTCCTGGGCCACGACCTCGACCCCCTGCCGCACGAGGGCGCGGAGGGTCCCGAGCTCTTCATCCGTGAGGTAGACGTACCGGAGACGTTCCGCGCGCCCCGGCTTGTGATGAATTCCGCCGAGCGTGACGCGACGGAGCCTGGGGATCTTGGCGATGAGGGCGGTGATGGTGTCGACGTCAGCGACGAGGAGAAGCCCGACCCTGGGGTCCTTCACCCAATCGTCGTAGCGGCGGGCGGCTTCGTCCACCGACGCAAAGATGGCCTCCATGCCGGGCGGCACGCCCATCCGGTAGAGATCCTGCTCCCATCCGCTGCCGCGCACCTTGTCGTCGACCAGGGCAATGAAGCCCAGCCCCAGGGGCTGGCCCCACCCGACGACGACCTGACCGTGAATGAGGCGGTCGTCCACCCGTACCACCGCGATACTCACGCCGGTGGAATCCGGATGGCGCGCCCCCCCGCGTCGACGGCCCGCTGCGCCGCCTCGGCCGGCGGCACGTCCCGATGGAACACGAAGTCCAGCAGCATCGCGAGGTTCACCCCCGTGACGACGGCGATCCCCCGACCCTGATCGTGGGCGATCCGCACCGCGCCGGCGAGACAGGAGCCGCCCGGCAGATCCACGAACACCAGGGCCGGTCCAGCACCGATGGCTTCGCCGATGCGCGCCTTGAGCGAGCCGCCGTCACAGCCCTCGTTGCTCACGGGGATGAGCGCCCCCGCCACCCCCGAGATGTGCTCGGCGGCCGCCACGAGGGATTGCGCGAGCCCCGCGTGGGAGACTACGACGCCCCGCAGCGGGTCACTCATCGTCTTCCTCGAGATAGGTGCCTACGTCCCGCCGTTGCCGCATGGTCCGCATGAGCCGGTCGTTGAATTCCTTGGCGGAGTCTACGCCGCCATATCGCAGGAGGTGGTTCATGGCCACCACCTCACAGATAACCGTGAGATTCTTGCCGGGGTTCAACGGCACGGTTACGAGGGGCAGAGAGACGCCCAACAGCGCGGTTTCCTGGCGGTCGAGCCCGGTCCGGTCATACTCGCGGTTGGCGTCCCAATCCTCGAGCTGCACCACTACCTCGATGCGCTTCTGCTGGCGCACGGCGCGGACGCCGAACAGGGCCTGAATGTCGATCAGGCCCACGCCGCGGATCTCCATGAAGTGCCGCGACAGCTCGTGCCCGCGCCCGATCAGCACGTCGTTCCCCCGCCGCGTGACATGCACGACGTCGTCGGCCACCAGCCGGTGTCCGCGCTCGACCAGGTCCAGCACGCATTCGCTCTTGCCGATCCCCGAGCGCCCCATGAACAGGAGGCCCACACCGAAGACGTCGGCGAGCGAAGCGTGCGTGGTCGTGGTCGGGGCGAAGGCGTCATCGAGGAACGGCTTCAGGCGCCGGTAGAACTCGGCCGTCTTGAGCTGCGTCCGGACCAGCGCCACGCCACGGGCCTGCGCCAGCTCGAGCAGCTCGGCGGGCGGCGATTGTCCTTTGGTGATGACCACGACCGGCAGATCGAACTTGAAGAGGTTCTCGAGGCTGGCGCGGCGGGCTCCCGCATCGAGGGAGACGAGAAAGCTCACTTCCGTTTCGCCGAGGACGTGAATCCGATTGCCGACGAACCGGGCGGTGTAGCCGGCCAGGACGAGTCCGGGGCTCGACGCCTCCGCCGAGGGAATCTCCTTGTCGAACCCGATCTCCCCCGTCAGCGCCTCGAGCTGCAGGGGCTCGGCCTTTCGCGCCAGGAGATCACGCACCTTGGGATTCGCCACTAGTTCCTCTCGCCCCTGATGGTCCGTTCCAGGTGCCGCCCGGTTTCGTCGGCGGCCCGGTCCCACGTGAGGGTTTCGGCAAAGCGCCGGCCCGCGGCACCGAGCATCTCCACACGCCTCGGGTCCTGCGCCAGGCCCATCAGGCGGTCCGTGAGCGCGCCCACGTCACCGTGCGGGACGAGGTACCCCGTCTCCCCGTCGCGTACGGACTCTCGCAACCCGGGGCTGTCCGACGCCACGGCCGGCGTGCCGCAGGCCGCCCCCTCCACATTGGTGATGCCCCAGCCTTCCTTCGGACTCGGGAATACCACCGCCCAGGATTCCCGGAGCAGACGCCGCTTCTCCTCGTCATCCACGAATCCGAGAAAGCTGACGGAACCCTCGAGTCCCAGCTCGCGGGTCAGCGACTCGAGGCGCGGGCGGTCGTCTCCCTTCCCCGCAATGTCGAGCCGCACGTCGCATCCCTTGGCCCGCGCCGCCGCGACGGCGCGCAACGCGTACTCCACTCCTTTATAACGCTTGAGGCGACCGACGTACAGGAACTTGGGCTTCGGCGCGCGTCGCACCGAGGCGTCGGGGCGGTACCAGTGCGCGTCGACGCCGGGATAGATCACGGCCACCCGGTCGGCGGGGACGCCGCGCGCCACGAGATCGGCCTTCGTGCTGTCCGAGATCGCGTGAAACGCCGCACGCCGGTACGCCCACGGAATGGGGCGCTCGGCGGCCCAGACCACGCCTGCCACCGGCCAGCTCGCTTCCGCGAAGACGGTCGTGCCGAACAGGTGCGGCACGATCACACAGAACGGAAGGTGCGTCGCGGAGGCGAGAAAGAAAGGCAGCTTGTTGATGTCCTCCACCACGATGTCGTACGCGCTCGTCGCGAGCTGCCGGCGCGCCGCGCCCCGTCCCAGAAACGCGAAGCTGTTGCGTCCTCCGACCCGATGCACCCGGATGCCGTCCACGGTCGCCGTCGGGCTCGCGCCCGGCCAGCCGCTCGCCACGAGATCGATCTGGTGTCCCCTCCGTGCCAGGCGGCCGAAGATCTCGTGCAGGTGAGTCTCGGCACCGCCGGCGTGAGGATTCTCGCGGTCATTCCAGTTGACCAGGAGGATTCTCACAGGAGCCCCTGCTCCCGGGCCACGGCGTCCAGCACGCCGTTCACGAATCCCGGCGCCTTGGGACCGGCGAACCAATGCGCGAGCCGCACGGCCTCATCGATCACGACCCTCGGCGGAGTCGCCCCCTCGTCCAGCTCGGCCATCGCGACGCGCAGGATGTTCTTCTCGATCGCGCCCACGCGTTCGAGCCGCCAGTGCTCCGCGGCGTCGGCCATGCGGCGGTCGTAGTCTTCGGTGGCGAGGGCGGCGCGGGCCGCGAGATCGGCACCCCGGTCGTACCCGTCCGGCTCATGGCCGAACGCCGCGCCCAGACGCGCGACGACCGCTTCCAGCGACGGCCTTCCCGACAGATCCCAGGCATAGAGGATCTGGAGGGCGCGGGCCCTCGCCTTCGTCTCAGCGCGAAGCACGATGGGGGAGCTGCGCCAGCAGATCCGCGGTCGCGAGGGCTGCTTCGGCCGCCTCGAACCCCTTGTTTCCGGCACTGCCGCCGGCGCGCGCCTCGGCCTGCTCCTGATTCTCGACGGTGAGCACACCGAACCCGACCGGCACACGGTGCGCCAGGGCCACATTGCCGAGGCCGCGGGCCGCTTCCCCGGCGACGTAGTCGAAATGCGGGGTTTCGCCCCGGATCACGCATCCCAGGGCGACGATCGTCGCGTACTTCCCGCTCGCGGCGGCCGCTTCGGCGATCACCGGCAGCTCGAAGGCCCCGGGAGCCCAGAGGACGTCGATTTGGTCGTCTTTGACGCCGTGCTCGCGGCAGCAGGCCTTGGCGCCGGTGAGCAGCCGGGCGGTGATGAGCTCGTGGTAGCGGCTCACGACCAGCGCCACGCGCCGCGTGGCTGGTGCGCGCGGAGTGCCACGGAATTCCGTCACGTCAGTGGGTGAGCAGGTGTCCGAGCTTGTCGCGCTTCACGTCCAGGTACGCGCGATTCTCGTCGGACGGCGGCGGCACGATGGGGAGACGCTCGACGATCTGGAGCCCGTACCCCTCCAGTCCCACCAGCTTCATCGGATTGTTGGTGAGGACCCGGATGGACGACAGCCCCAGGTCCAACAGAATTTGCGCGCCGATACCGTAGTTCCGGAGGTCGGGTTTGAATCCGAGCTTCTCGTTGGCCTCGACGGTGTCATTCCCGGCATCCTGGAGCTCGTAGGCTTTCAGCTTGTTCAGGAGTCCGATGCCCCGTCCTTCCTGATCCAGGTACACGACCACTCCCCGGCCCTCGCGGGCGATCGCGTGCATGGCGCTCTCGAGCTGCCAGCCGCAATCGCAGCGCCGGGATCCGAAGACGTCGCCGGTCAGGCACTTCGAATGCATCCGGACCATCACGTTCGGGTGGCCGCCGACGTCGCCATAGACGAGCGCGACATGCTCCGCATCATCCACGTCGTTCCGGTAGCCCAGGATCGTGAATTCGCCGGCGGCGGTGGGGAGACGGGCGCTCGCCACCCGGTGCACCAGCCGCTCTTTGGCGAGGCGGTACTGCACCAGCTGGGCGACGGTGATGAAGGTGAGCTTGTGCTCCGCGGCAAACCGGTCGAGCTCGGGGCGGCGCGCCATCGTTCCGTCGGCGCTCATGATCTCGCAGATCACCCCGGCGGGATACAGTCCCGCGAGTCGCGCCAGATCCACACTCGCTTCCGTCTGTCCGACGCGTTGCAGCACGCCGCCCGGACGGGCGCGCAGGGGGAAGGTGTGACCGGGCCGACGCAGGTCGGAGGGCTCCGACGCCGGGTCGATCGCCACGCGGATGGTGGTGGCTCGGTCGGCGGCCGAGATCCCAGTGGTGACGCCGAAGCGGGGGGCCGCATCCACGCTCACGGTGAACGCGGTTTCCCGCGATTCCGTATTGTGCTCGGTCATCTGCGACAGGCCCAGGGCCTGGCAGCGGTCGGGAGTCAGAGTGAGACAGACGAGTCCCCGCCCGTGCGTGGCCATGAAGTTGATCATCTCGGGGGTGACCTGCGCGGCCGCCCCCACAAGATCGCCCTCGTTCTCCCGGCCCTCGTCGTCCGCGACGATGACCAGCTTGCCCGCGCGGATATCCGCGATCGCCTGTTCTACGAG
>DATBBZ010000241.1:0-2469 GCA_036270745.1 Gemmatimonadales bacterium
GCATGGCCTGCATTCCAAACCAGTCCGCCAACGACGCGGGTCACGCACCCTGCACGATCCGTTGCAAGGTTGCTGGCCTCGCGCCTTGGGCGTAGCATCCCCCGTCTTCTTCACTGGGACGCGCAATGCGTCGTGTCGCCCTGCTCTTCCTGTCGGTCGTGGCCGTGCCTGCGGCCGCCCAACGGACCCTTGATACCGTCTATACCCACGCGGACACCCTCCGGGGATCGAATGGCCCGGCCCGCGCCTGGTGGGACGTGTCCTTCTACGACCTCCACGTCCGCGTGAATCCTGCCGACTCGAGTATCCGCGGCTGGAATGGCATCACCTACCGGGTGCTCAAGTCCGGGGCGGAGATGCAGATCGACCTGCAGACGCCCCTGGTCGTCGACAGCCTCGTGCAGGACCGGAAGAAGCTCAGCTCCCGGCGCGATGGCGACGCTTTCTTCGTGACCCCCAAGGCCGCTCAGCGCGCCGGCGAGACCAAGACCGTCACGGTCTACTACCACGGTCAGCCGGGCCGCGACCGCCCGCGTGGCGGAGGCTTCATCTGGGCGAAAGACAGCCTGGGGAACCCATGGCTCGCCACCTCGGATGAAGGCATTGGCGCGAGCGTGTGGTGGCCGGTGAAGGACTACCCCGCGGATGAGCCCGACAGCCAACGGATCGCCATCACCGTTCCCGACCCGATGATCGACGTTTCGAATGGCCGGTTGCGGAGCACCACGAAAAACCAAGACGGCACCACGACCTACGAGTGGTTCGTCGCCGATCCGATCAACATGTACGACGTAGCCGTGAACGCAGGGACGTACGCCCACTTCTCGGACACCCTGCAGGGGGAGAGCGGCCCCCTGTCCCTCGACTTCTGGTCCATGGCGTATCACACCGACACCGCCAAGGGCCAATGGAAACAGGCGACGCCGATGCTGCAATGCTTCGAGCACTGGTTCGGCCCCTACCCCTGGTACCGGGACGGCTACAAGCTCATCGAACAGTCGTATCTCGGCATGGAGCACCAGAGCGGCATCGCGTACGGCAACAAGTTCCTCAAGGGCTATCTGGGACGGGATCTCTCCGGCACCGGGCTCGGCCTCTCCTGGGATTACATCGTGATCCATGAGAGTGCGCACGAATGGTTCGGCAACAACATCTCGGCCTCGGATGTCGCCGATCAGTGGATCCACGAGAGCTTCGCGACCTACTCGGAAGGGCTCTACACGGAGTGTCAGAAGGGAAAAACCGCGGGCGAGGCCTACCTCATCGGCCTGCGACACAGCATCTCGAACCGCTACCCGATCATTGGCCCCTACGGCATCGGCCGGTGGTACCACAACGACTTGTACATGAAGGGCGCCAACGTTCTGAACACCCTGCGGCAAGTGGTGGACGACGACGCGCGCTGGCGCGACATCCTGCGGGGTCTGGGCAAGACCTTCTGGCACCAGACGGTGTCGAGCCATCAGGTGGAGACCTACATCTCCCAGCAGGCCGGCGTGGATCTCTCGAAGTTCTTCGATCAGTACCTGCGCACCACCAAGGTCCCCGAGTTCGACTACAAGGTGGACGGCACCACCCTGTCTTACCGCTGGTCGAACACCGTCCCCGGGTTCGACATGCCCATCCGCGTGGAGGTCCCCGGCTCCGGCACCCACGTGCTCAAGCCGACCACCGACTGGCAAACGCTGACCGTCGCGCCGGCCGGTGCCGCACCTACCGTCGACGAGAACTTCTACGTCACGGTGAAGTCCGAATGACGATGGACCGCCGGTCCTTCGTCGCCACCGCCGCCGCGACCGTCGCGGCCGGGAATCTGCGCGTGTCGATTCCTTCGGACCCGTTGGGCGTGCGCGCCGACTTCCCGATCACCACCGAGCGGACCTATCTCAACTCGGCGTACATCGCGCCGGTGCCGCGGACCGTCGTGCAGGCCGGCGCCGAGTTCCTCGAGAACAAATCGAAGCGGCCGCTGGAAGTCGGCGAGCTCCTGGGCGGCGACGGGAAGTTGCGCAACCAGTTTGCCCAGCTGATCAATGCCAGCCCCGACGAAGTCGGCCTGTTGTTCTCCACCGCCGAGGGCGAGAACATCATCGCCCAGGGCATGGATCTCCGGCCCGGGGACAATGTCGTCATCGACGAGCTGCACTACCCGACCGAGTTCGTGCTCTACCGGGCGCTCGAGGCCTCGAAGGGCATCGAGCTTAGAATCGCGAAGCACCGCCATGGGGTCGTGGACCTGAACGACTTCACCCCGCTCGTCGACGACAAGACCCGGATCGTGTCGGTCGCCTGGGTGTCTCACCTGAACGGCTTCCGCCACGACATGCGCCCCATCGCCGATCTGGCCCACGCCCATGGCGCCGTGTTCTACGCGGATGCCATCCAGGCGGTGGGCATGATTGCGATCGACGTTCAGGCCGCCGGTGTGGACGCCATCTGTGCGGGGTCCTACAAGTGGATGCTGGCGGG
>DATBBZ010000242.1:0-2624 GCA_036270745.1 Gemmatimonadales bacterium
CGGGCCCGCCAACACCATCTCCACCACCTCGGCCACCTGCGCCGTGGTGACGCGCAAGCCCTCACGCTTCTCGACGGGGAGTGAAAGGCGCCGGGAAAGCTCGGAGACCGCGCGGCCGCCGCCATGCACGATGACGGTCGGGCCACCGGACGCCAGCGCCTTGGCACAGGCCGACACCCACTCGGGCCGATCGAGCTCGTTGCCGCCGATCTTGACGACGCGGACCTTCAGCACGCGAGTCCCGCCGTTTCTTCCAGGCCGAGCATCACGTTCATGTTCTGCACCGCCTGTCCGGCGGCACCTTTCACGAGGTTGTCGATCGCCGCGATGATGGTAAGCCGAGGACGCCGGACGTTCTCCACCGGAGCGACCCCGATCGCCACGCGATTCCGGTAGACCACGTGCTGGAGTGACGGCGTGGTGCCCTTGGTCACCCTCACGCAGGGCTCGCCGTCGTAGGCGGCCTCAAAGAGCCCCTCGGCGGTGGCCTGATCGACCACCCGCGTCAGCGGTACGTGAATGGTCTCGAGAATCCCCCGCTTCACGGGCAAGAGATGCGGCGTGAAGACGAGATCGCCGTTGAACCCCCCTTCCCGCGCGAGCGAGGACTTCAACTCGGCCAGATGGCGATGGGTATTCCCGACGGCGTACGCCTTGTAGTCCTCGGTGACCTCGCCGAACAGGAGCTCACGCTTGGGGCTCCGGCCCGCGCCGGTCACCCCGGACGCGGCATCGATCACGATCTCCCGCGAGGGGTCGATCAGACCGCGCTGGGCGAGCGGGACGAGCGCCATGAGCGCCGCCGTGGGATAGCAGCCCGGATTCGCGACCAGCTCCGCCCCTGCAACCTTGGGACGGGTGAACTCGGTCAGCCCATAGACCGCTTCAGGAGAAAGCCGGAAATCGGCGGAGAGGTCAACCGCCCGCTTGCCGGCGGCCCGGGCCTCGTGGACGTACCGCCCCGAGATGCCGTGCGGCAGGCAGGACAGCACGATTTCCGCGACGCCGAAATTGGCGTCCTCGGCCCGGATGAGCTGGTGGCCTTCGAGTGTGCCCCCCGCCACCGTTTCGGCGGTGGCGAAAGCGACCGAGGCCCCCGGGTGACGGTTCAGAAGCGACAGCAGCTCCCGCCCGACGTATCCGGAGGCCCCGAGCACCCCAACCGGGACCGATGCATAGTTATTCATCTCAGCGGGAATTTATGCATACCCCCGCTGAGCGCAAGGCCTTAGGGGGCCACCGCCATGCCCATCGCGTGGTACCCGTTGTCCACGTAGACCGTGGTCCCGGTGATGCCCGCCGCCAGGGGACTCGCCAGAAAGGCGGCGGTGTTGCCGACGTCCGAGGCGTCGATGGACCGCGGCAGGGGAGAATTGGCCTTGGTGTAGTTGATCATCATGTCGATGAAGCCGATGGCCGAGGCGGCGCGGGAGGCCCAGGGACCGGCGGAGATGGTGTTCACCCGGACGCCATGGCGGCGGCCCGCCTCGTAAGCCAGGGTGCGGGTGTCGGCTTCGAGGGCGGCCTTGGCCGAGGACATCCCCCCGCCGTAGCCGGGGATGACCCGCTCACCGGCCATGTACGTCAGCGACAGGAACGAGCCCCCCGGCCGCAGCATGGGTCCCAGAACCCGCACCAGGGAGACCATGCTGTAGGCCGAGACCGACACGGCGGAGAGGTATCCGGCGCGGCTGGTGTCCAGGAGAGGCTTCTTGACCTCGGGCGCATTGGCCAGCGAGTGGATCACGATGTCCAGGGACTGAGCGCCGAAGTCCTTCTCGATGAGGCCCCGCACGCCCTCGATGCTGAAGTCCCCCACGTCCTTGTAGCGCTTGTTCTCCCGCACGTCGGCGGGGGCGTCGGCGAGAGTATCGTAGGCCGCGTCGAGCGGATAGACCTTCTCGAACTCGAGCTTCCGCCCATCCGACAGATTCATGGACTCCTGCATCTTCCCCCGTTCCATGAGCTTGGTGAAAATGCCGAGGGCCGGGGGCCAGCTCCCCAGACAGATGGTGGCACCCGCCTCGGCCAGGGCCTTGGCGATGGCGAACCCGAACCCGCCGTCATCCGACACACCGGCGACGAAGGCCCGCTTCCCCGTCAGGTCGATCCGCAGCATGGTCACTCCACCCGTTCGAGTCTGGGATTGGGCTGGAAGCGCCGGCCCACCTTGGCGCAATCCCGGCCGTCGACGCGCACCACATCGGCGGTGAAATCGAAACGCCCCTGGAAGAGGCTCGACCCCACCCCGTACATATCCACCGGAACGCCCTGCCCTTCGAAGGCCCGGATCTTCTCGACGGTGAACCCGCCGGACACCACGATCTTCACCTGCTGGAATCCCTCGCGATCGAGTGCGTCACGCACGTTGCGCACGAGCTGAGGATTCACGCCCGTCGGCTTGAACGATCCCATCTGCGGCACGATCGACTGGTCCACAAGGGTCTCGGACGTATCGAGCCTCACGCCGTAGAGCCGGGAGCCCAGGGCCCCGGCGACTTGCAGGGACGTACCGACGCAATCATTGTCGAAATCCACGAGCGTGATCAGCGCGACGCTCGGGTCCGACCGCTCGGCGAACTTCTGCGACGCCAGCACCGTGTCTCCGCCATATGCCGCAATCA
>DATBBZ010000243.1:0-7485 GCA_036270745.1 Gemmatimonadales bacterium
CCGAACACCCGCTGGCGCTCGCGATTCTCGATGCCGCGAAGGCCAAGGGCGTGACCATGCTGGCCGTCGACAAGTTCGCGGCGATGGAAGGGCGGGGGGTGCGAGGGACCGTCGACCGTCGCATCGTCGAGGTGGTGTCCCTGCGGCACGCTCGCGAGCGGTCCCTCGACCTTGGCGGGCTGGCGAACGACGCCGACCGCCTGGCGGGGGAGGGACGGTCGCCGGTCATCGTGGTAGTGAACAACACTGTGTACGCCATCATCGCGATCGCCGACCCGATCAAGTCGGGAGCCCGCGACGCGGTCGCCGCCTTGCTGGCGCGCGGGCTGGAGGTGACGATGGTGTCCGGGGACTCCCAGCGGGCGGCGGAAGCCGTAGCCAAGGAAGTCGGCATCGACGACGTCGTGGCCGAGGTGCTGCCGTCGCAGAAGGCGGACCTGGTGCGGAAGTTCCAGCGGAAGGGCCGGAAGGTGGCGATGGTGGGGGACGGCATCAATGACGCGCCGGCCCTGGCGCGGGCGGATGTCGGCATCGCCATCGGCACCGGCGCCGACGTCGCGATCGAGGCCTCGGATGTGACGCTGATTCGCGGAGACTTGCGGGCGGTGGACACGGCGGTGGGACTGTCCCGGAAGACCCTCTCCACCATCCGGCGGAATCTCTTCTGGGCGTTCATCTATAATGTGGTCGGGATTCCGGTCGCGGCCGGTATCCTGTATCCTGTGACCGGCCTCCTCCTGTCCCCTGTGATCGCCAGCGCCGCGATGGCGTGGTCGAGTTTGTCGGTGGTCTTGAGCAGTCTCACCCTGCGCCGGTTCGAGCCGGCCGCCTGACTGGAGCGCTGCGATGCGGTATTTCCACCGGACCCATCTGTCTCCCGATGAAGTGCTGGCGGCGGCCCAGTCGTACTTCGGCGGCCAGCTGGCGCCTTCAGAAGAGACGACTCGCCGCCGGTCGTTTGCCGGTGCGATGGGAAAGGTGTCGGTCGCGGTGAAGGCGGAAGGGGGGCACTACACCTTCGTCGACGTAACCACCGACCAGGTCGGGGAAGCGGAGCTCGACAAGGTGGCGAAGCGTTTTCTGACGCTTGTGCACCAAAAGGCGGATCCCTCGCACCAGGTGCGGGGCGCTTACTAGGCTGTCAGACGGCTACGGCGGCGCGATACCCCGCGCGCTGCACTGCGGCGATCAGCATCTCGTTCGTCACGCCCTCACCGGCTTCCACCTGAGCGGTACCGGCCGGCAGGTCTACGTCGGTGCCGTACACGCCGGTCACGCCGCGCAACGCCCGCTCCACCTTGTCCCGACAGTGCCCGCAGGTCATGCCGGACACGGAAAGCATCGTGCTCAGCACCTCATCCTCCGCTTGATTTGAGCTTCACCCGGCTCCAACTTTCACGCCCATCACAATTTACGACACGTGCCCGGGTCTACGTCCGCATCCAAAGCGCCCCCGATACCGGCGGGCTTGAACCGAGATCAGCTCCTCGAGATCTATCGGTTTTTGCGTCTTACCCGGACGCTCGAAGAGCGGCTCACCGCCCTATACAAGCAAAGTAAAGTTATCGGCGGTTTGTTCCGGTCCCTGGGGCAGGAGGGGGAATCCGTCGCCTCCGCCTATGCCCTGGAACGGGGCAGAAACCGCGACTTCCTGTCCCCGCTCATCCGCAACCTGGGATCGCTCCTGGTCATGGGCGGAAAGCCCCTCCAGATCCTGCGGCAGTATATGGCGAAGGACCAGAGTCCCACGCGGGGCCGCGAGCTGAACGTCCATTTCGGCGACCTGGAGATGGGCTTCCTCGGACAGATCTCCCATCTGGGGGACATGGTACCGGTGATGGCGGGCATTACCCTGACGTTCAAAATGCGTCGTGAGGCCCGGGTGGGGCTGGTGTACATCGGAGACGGCGCGACGTCGACGGGGGCGTTTCATGAAGGTCTCAACTTCGCCGCCGTGCAGCGCTGCCCGCTGGTGGTGATCGGGGAATACAACGGCTACGCCTACTCGACCACGCCCGAGCGGCAATTCGCGGTGAAGAACCTGGCCGACAAGGCGAAGGGGTACGGCATTCCGGCGGTCACTGTGGACGGAAACGACGTGCTCGCGGTGTATGAGGCCACCAAGTACGCGGTGGACCGGTCGCGGATGGGGAAGGGCGTCCATTTTGTGGAGGTGAAGACCTTCCGCATGAAGGGGCACGCCGAGCACGACGACCAGCACTATGTGGCGAAGGCGGACCTGGAGCGATGGGCGAAGCAGGACCCCATCGATCGCTACCGGAATCAGCTGCTCACCAACGGGTGGGCCGAGGAACAGGATTTGAAGGACATCGACAACGATGTGCGGGACGAGATCGACCAGGCGACTGACGCGTGCGTCAATGAGCCCCTGCCGCCTCCCGAGTCCGCGCTGACGGGTGTGTACGCGGATCCACCGGCGGCCGAGCGGCTCTGGTTCCGGGGGATGAATGGCTGAGGTCACGTTCCTCGAAGGCCTGCGGCAGGGCCTGCGCGAGGAGATGGAGCGCGACGAACGCGTATTCATCCTGGGCGAAGACGTCGGCGCCTATGGCGGCGCGTTCAAGGTCACCGAGGGATTCCAGAAGCAGTTCGGGGAATCCCGGGTGATCGATACGCCGATCTCGGAGGCGGCGATCGTGGGCGCGGCGGCGGGCGCGGCGCATCTGGGCATGCGGCCGGTGGCCGAGATGCAGTTCATCGATTTCATCTCCTGCGCGTACGACATGCTGACGAACTACGTCGCGACCGCGCGCTACCGCGCCGGACTCCCGACACCCATGGTGGTGCGTGGCCCCTGCGGCGGCTACGTCCGGGGCGGGCCATTCCACTCCCAGAACCCCGAGGCGGCGTTCTTCCACACGCCGGGCCTCAAGATCGTGTATCCGGCGACGGTCCGGGATGCGAAGGGCTTGATCAAATCCGCGATCCGGGACGACGACCCGGTGCTCTATCTCGAGCACAAGTGGCTCTACCGACGGATCAAGGCCCAGATTCCGGAGGGTGAGGAGATCCTCACGCCCATCGGCTCGGCGCGGATCGCACGGGAAGGGAAGGACCTCTCGATCGTCACGTACGGCGCGACGGTCTGGAAGTCGCTCGAGGCCGCCGAAGTGCTCGAGAAGGAAGGTCTGTCGGTCGAGATCCTCGACTTGCGCACACTCCTGCCTCTGGACGACGAGGCGATCCTCAAGACCGTGAAGAAGACGAACAAGGTGTTGATCGTGCACGAAGACACCCGGACCGGTGGATTGGCCGGTGAGATCACGGCCCGGATCAACGAGAAGGCGTTCGAGTGGCTGGATGGGCCGATCATGCGAGTGACGGCCCACGACGTGCCGCTCCCCTATGCACCGACCCTGGAAGACTTTGTACTGCCGCAGACGGATGACATCGTCACAGCGGCGCGCTGGCTCGCCGGTTACTAGGAGACTCGAGTATGGCTCGCGTTGACGTCCTCATGCCCCAGATGGGCGAATCCATCGCCGAGGGCACGCTGTCGAAATGGCTGAAAAAAGTCGGCGACGAAGTGAAGCGAGACGAGCCGCTCTTTGAAATCTCGACCGACAAGGTGGACGCCGAGATTCCGGCTCCTACGGCGGGCGTGCTGGCGGAGATCAAGGTGCAGGAGGGCCAGACGGTCCCCGTGCAGACACTGGTCGCCGTGCTCGAGACCGAGAAGGGCGCGGCAGCCTCTGCTCCCGCCCCGGCCCCTGCCGCTCCGGCCACCGCGGCCAAAGCGACGCCGGCGACGGCCACCCCGGCGCCCGCTCCGGCGCCAAAGCCCGCGCCCAGTCCGGCTCCCGCCGCGACGGCTGCTGCTTCCGCCCCGAGAGCGCCGGTGCCGGCCAATGGCGACGAGACCGCTGAAGAACGTCTGCGGCGACGTTCGACCCCGCTGGTCCGCAAAATCGCCGCCGAGCACCAAGTCGATATCTCAGGGATCGCGGGGACCGGGTACGCCGGCCGCGTGACCAAGCAGGACATCCTCGGCTACATCGAACGGGGGGTGCCTGCCGCGGCCCCCCTGGGTGCGCCGCGGATTCCGGCCGGCGCGCCCTCCGGTCCCATCGAGCACCCCGCGGTCGAGCCGTGGCCCGGCGATCGCGTCGAGCCGTGGTCCAGGATCCGCAAGATCACCGCCGACCACATGATCATGTCGAAGCGCGTGTCGGCGCACGTCGCCTCGTTCTTCGAGGTGGACTTCACTCGCGTCGCGCAGCTGCGCGCCAAGGCCAAGGCGTCGTATCAGGAGCGGGGCGTCAACCTCACGTTCCTCGCGTTCATCGCCAAGGCGGTGGCTGAGAACCTCCGGCAGCACCCAGTGGTCAACGCCGCCGTGTCCGGTGACAACACGATCTACCGCCGGGACATCAATCTCGGCATCGCCGTCGCGCTCGACTGGGGTCTGATCGTGCCGGTGGTGAAGCACGCGGATGAGCTGTCGCTGATGGGGATTGCGCGCGCTCTCAGCGACCTGGGCGAGCGGGCGCGGACCAGGAAGCTGCTGCCCGACGACATTCAGCGTGGCACGTTCACGATCACGAACCCCGGTATCTTCGGGGACCTGATCGGTATTCCCATCATCAACCAGCCTCAGGTCGCCATCCTGGGCGTCGGGGCCATCGAGAAGAAACCGAAAGTCATCACTCAGCCAGACGGCACCGACACCATTGCGATCCGCACCATGGGCATGCTCAGCATGTCCTACGACCACCGCGTGGTGGACGGCGCCGACGGCGACAAGTTCCTGGCGGACGTCAAGAAGATGCTGCAGGAGTTCCCGGAAGGAGCGATCTGAACATGGCGAAGGTGCTCACCGCGGCGCGCGTGCGCGTGCCCGCGTCCAACGAACGCGACTACCTGGCCACGCTCCGCGATCTCTGTCAATTCGCGGACGCCCGGGGCCAACGCATCTGGGTCTTCCGCAATGCCAAGGACCCTCAACTCTTCATCGAGTTCTCCGAGAGCCCGACGGAAATGAGCCACCGGGCCCAGGCCTCGCGCCTGCCGGAGGAGATCAAGCTCGAGAAGAGGCTCCAGAACCTGGTGACCTACGCCCCCGACGCCTGGGAGCTCTGGTCCGAAGTGCCGCTCGCAGCCACGGCGGAGGCGTAAGTGGCACCGCGTACCCTGTCCGTCGACGGCGAAACCTGGGAGTTCGCGCCCTCCGGGCACGATACCGTCTACAACAAGGATCAATTCGGGGTGGTCTTCCAGTGCGGCACTGGGTCGGCCCGGCGCCGCCGGTTCACGCGGTTTACACCGATGGGGAGCCGGAATCCCGAGGCGGCCCTGAGTGAGCTGTCGGATCACCAGCTGCTCGACCTGTTCCGTCAGTCCCAGCCCGCGTGGACCGCCCCGGAGAGCGCCTACGGCGCACGTTGACCTGCATTGCCACTCCACCGCGTCGGACGGGGAGTGTCCTCCGGAGCAGGTGCCGGTCCGGGCCCACGAGGCCAATCTCGCTGCCATCGCGCTTACCGACCATGACACCCTCGACGGCGTAAAAGCTGCGACCACCGCCGCCCTTCCCCTGGGCGTGCGGGTCGTTCCCGGCTGCGAGTTCAGCGTCAAGGCGCCCTGGGGGGAGATGCATCTCCTCGGATATTTTCTGACGCCGGGGCACCTGGCGCTCGAGGCTTTTCTGACGGAGACCAGGGAAGCGCGAAGGCGCCGCGGGCACGAGATGGTCCAGCGCCTCCAGCGTGCCGGAGTGCCCATCGATCTGGCGGACGTCGAAGCCGAAGCGAAGGACGGGGCGTTGGGGCGTCCGCACGTGGCCCGGGCACTGATCCGCCGCGGCGCCGCGGATGATTTCACGGATGCCTTCGCCCACTTTCTGGGGCGGGGCAAACCGGGCTACGTTCCCAAGCCGCTCCCCACGCTCGAGGCGGTGACGGCATTGATCCATGAGGTCGGCGGAGTGGCGGTGGCCGCCCACCTCGGCGAGCGGGGCACCGAGCCCCAGCTGCGGCAGTTTCAGAGCGACGGTCTCGACGGCATAGAAATCCGCCACCCCCGGCACTCGCCGGCCGCGGAGGCCCGCCTGGGACGCTTGGCCGAGAGGCTCGGCCTGGTGGTGTCCGGCGGATCGGATTGGCATGGCGACGGCGACGAAGGAGCATCGCACGCGCCGCTCGGAGGCATGGATGTACCTCTCGAGTGGCTGGAACAGCTCGAAAGGCGTCGAGGAAATTCGTCGAGAAACCCGACGTAAGGGGTCCGACATGGCGAGCTTCGAGAAGAAGGTCGTACTCGTGACCGGGGTGGGTCGACCCGGCCAGATCGGGCACGCGGTCGCCGGCGCGTTCGGGCGGGCGGGAGCGAGTCTGGTCATCGCCGACCGTGAGCCACAACTCGTGAAGGACCGGGCCGCGGAGCTGGAAAAGAGTGGAGTCCCGGTCGTCGGCGTCACCGGTGATCTCACCACGGCCACCGCGGCGCGCGGGGCCGTCGAAGCCGCGGAGCAGGAATTCAACGGACTGGACGCCGTGGTGAATGTCGCCGGGGGGTTCCTCGCCGCGGGTCCGCTCGCCACCATCACTGTCGACCAGCTCGACCGCACGTTTGCCATCAACCTCCGGACGGCATTCAATCTGTGCCAGGCCGCGGCGCCGACGCTCACGCGCCGCGGGGGCGGGGCCATCGTCAATTTCGCGTCGGCCGCCGTTCTGCATCCCGCCGGCGGCATGAGCGGGTACGCGGCCGCCAAAGCGGCCGTGGCTGGGTTGACGCGGTCCCTCGCCATCGAGCTCGCGCCGTCGCGCATACGCGTGAACGCCGTCGCTCCGGAATCGGTCCGCACGCCGGAGAACATCGCCTCGATGGGCGCGGACGTGGCCTACGTCGAGATGGACGATCTGATCCGCGTCGTCCTCTTCCTGGCCAGCGACGAGGCGCGATCCATCAGCGGCGAGGTCGTCCCCCTCTCCAGTATCCGCCGGTGACCCTCGAAGGCCGCGCCGCGCTCGTGACCGGAGCCGGGCGCCGGGTGGGGCAGGCGATCGCGGTCGGCCTCGCGCGCGCCGGATGCGACGTCGCGGTTCACGTGCACGGCACGGTGGACGGCGGGGCGGACACGGTGAAACAGATCCAGGCCCTCGGCCGCAAAGCGGCAGCGGTAGCCGCGGATCTCGCCGACCCCAGCGCCGCCCAGTCCCTGGCGGGGCGCGCCGCGGGACTCCTGGGTGGGCGGCTGGATATCCTGGTGAATTCCGCCGCGATCATGGTGAAGCAGGCCGTGGCGGACGTGAGCCCGGAATCGTGGAACCGGACGCTCGACCTGAACTTGCGCGCGCCGTTCTTCGTGACCCAGGGGGCGGTGCCGTTCTTGCGTGCGTCGCGCGGGCGGGTAGTGAACCTCGCCGATGTCGCAGGCCTCGAGCCCTGGCCACAGTACGTGCCGCACTGCGTGAGCAAGGCGGGCGTGGTGATGCTGACGAAGGGACTGGCCCGCGCGCTGGC
>DATBBZ010000244.1:0-10084 GCA_036270745.1 Gemmatimonadales bacterium
GAGGTTCGTGAGCCGGGAGCCGTCCAGCCGCACGCTCCACAACTGGCGGTAGTACGGATTGGTCGGCTCGTGCCCCGCCGTTTCGAACCACACGGTGCGGGTCGCCTCGTCGGTGCGCACGATGTCGAGGACCGGCCAGTCGCCCTGCGTGATCCGGTTCTTCAGCTTGCCGGTGCCGAGGTCGTAGAGATACAGGTGGCCCCAGTTGTCGCGCTCGGAGAACCAGATGAACTCGTTGGTGCCCCAGAGGGCGCGGATGTTGCTCCCCCGGAACCCGGACTCATACTGTGTCGGGACTGATTCGTCGAAGACCTCGCGCACGGCGCCCGTCGCGGCATCGGCGACGCGCACCCACGCGTGCTTGTGATCCCGTGAAGTGGAGACGAAGAACAGCCTGGCGGCGTCGGGGCTCCAGCTCACATCGGTCCACGACTGGCCGCAGGCGATATGGTCGCACAGCGTCGACCGGTGCTGGTCGGGAGCCATCTGGAGACGGATGACCTTCGGCTGGTCCACGTCGACGACCACCCGTTGGATCAGGGCGACCACGCTGTCGCCCGGCAGGGGATACTTCCACGCCTCGAGGACGGGGTGGCCGACGCGGGTCTGGACCAGGTACATATCGCCGACCCCGCGCTGATCCTGCTGGAAGGTGGCGATCTTCTTCGAATCGGGAGACCAGACCAGGATCGGCCGGTCGCTCTTGGTCCAGCCGGCGTTGTCGGTCGCGTACCCGAAGTCCGGCACCCCGTCCGTGGTGAGTTGGGTCTCTTTCCCGCTCGCCACGTCACGGACCCAGAGGTTGTCACTCTTGATGAAGGCCGCCCGCTTGCCGTCGGGGGACAGCACGTCGTTGCGGGGCGCGGCGTCGCGCTGGCGCCGCTCGCCGGTGCACTTGGCGGACGTCAACGTGCAGGTCCAGTGGCTCCGCCCGGCGTCGAAGCTGATCGACTTCTCGTCCGTGCCGAAGGTGAAATCCATGAATGGCAGGTGCAGCGCGTCGTACGTCGTCTCGGCGGCCGCCGAGAGGGCCGTGGCGATGGCGGCCTGGTCGAACGCCTGCTTCAGCGTCTTCCGGGCGGGGTCGACCAGGAGGAACTCGGACCCGGCGGCCGACTGATTGCGGAACCAGAGGCGGTCGGCTGCCAGCCAGGTCCCGCGTACGGCGCCGTTGTAGACCAGGGGATTGACGTTGTAGCCCAGAAACTTCTCCGCCCGGGCGTAGTCATCGGCGCTGAGCGACGCGGGGGCGTAGGGTTGCTGGGCGACGAGGATGGAAGGAACGAGGAGGAGGGCGAAGACCGACGGTCGCATAGATGGAGATCTCGGAATAGGGTGGAGGACGGCCAATATATATTCTGCCTCATGACCACGCTCATCACTGTTGTCACTACGGTCGTGGCGGTCTGCGCGCTGTTCCTGTGGTGGAAAGCCCGTTACACGCGGGAGATCCGGCGGGATGCCGTCCGGCGCTCCCTCGCGGTGGTCACCGGCAAGGTGTCGGAGCAGCTGGTGCCCTATTGGCCGCAGTTTCCCTTCGTGGCGCGGGACGCGCGGTTCCTGGGAGGCCCGGTAGATTTCGTGGTGTTCGACGGCCTGTCGGAGGGGGAGGGCGGGATCCGCCGGGTAGTGTTCGTCGAAGTGAAGACGGGGGAGGCGCGCCTGTCACCCCGGGAACGCGGCATCCGCGAGGCGATCGAGCGGGGCGCCGTTGAATGGATGGAGCTGCGCGTATGAGCGACGACCGAGCCCGCCGCACCCTCCTGCGCCACGCTCTGGCCACCTTGGCGTATCGCGGGGCGAAGGCGTTCCGGGATGCCCCGGACGGATTCTCCGATTTTCGGGCCGCGCCAGGCTCGCGGTCCGCCGGCGAGATCCTCGCGCACATCGGAGACTTGCTCGACTGGGGGCTGGCCCTCGCCAAGGGGCGGCACCAGTGGAAGCAGTCCCCGGTGCTGCCGTGGGTCGAGGGGGTCGCGCGGTTTCATACGGCGCTCGAGCGCTTCGACACGGCGCTCGGCTCGGACGATGGGCTGGGGTTTTCGGCCGAGCAGCTGTTTCAGGGGCCGATCGCCGATTCGTTCACGCATGTGGGACAGATCGCGATGCTCCGCCGGCTCGCGAGTGCGCCGATCAAGGGTGAGGACTACAGCCGGGCCGATATCGCCACCGGCCGCGTGAGCCAGGTGCAGGCCGCCCCGAGGCTCGAGTTCTAGATCGTCCAGATGCGGTGAGGCTCTTCCGCATCGCTGGCGGGGTATTCCGATTCGGGACATGTTCCCCAGTCAGACTCTTGCGTTGCAGGATGAACCATCACTTTTCGGAGGTTCCATGTCCGCCATGTCCCGCCGCCTCACCGTTCGTCTGCTCACCGTGGCGCTGCCGCTCGCGCTGGTCGCGACCGCCGCGTTCAAGGTGGGTGAGTACGTTCAGGGTCAGCCGCATATGGAGGCCGCGATGACGGCCTTGAAGAGCGCGAAGATGCATCTGGGCGAAGCCGCCGAGGACAAGGGTGGCCACCGGGTCGCGGCGATGAAGGCCGTCGACGAGGCGATCGTCCACGTGCAGGCCGGCATCGATTATGCGAAGGCTAATCACTAACCTCCCATGCTCCTCGTCCTCGACAACTACGACTCCTTCACCTACAACCTGGTTCAGTATTTCGGGGAGCTGGGGGCGGAGCCCGTGGTGTACCGCAACGACGCGTTGTCGGTCGAGGACGTGGTCCGGCTCAAGCCGTCGGCCCTGGTGATCTCACCGGGGCCCGGCACGCCGGCGCAGGCGGGCATCGCCGTGCCGCTGATCCGGGCACTGGCGGGAGAGACGCCGATCCTGGGCGTGTGTCTCGGACATCAGGCCATCGGGGAGGCGTTCGGCGGGAACGTCGTCCGCGCCGATCGCCTGATGCACGGGAAAACCTGCGAGGTCGTCCACGACGACGATGAGCTGTTCGAGGGCATGCCGTCGCCGATGACGGCGATGCGTTACCACTCCCTGGTGGTGGCGCCCGACGGACTCCCGCGCGATCTCGTCGTGACCGCCTGGAGCGCCGACCGTCCGCGGGCCGAAGAGATCATGGCCATGAAGCACCGGCAGTATCCCGTCTATGGCGTGCAATTCCACCCGGAATCGGTCGGGACGGAGTTCGGTAAGCTCTTATTGGGTAATTTCTTGAGGGTGGCGCAAGCGACGGTCTAGACTCCACGGCACGACTCTTGTATCTTGCCCCGTGCCCCTGCTCGGTGTCATTCCCGCTCGGCTGGGCTCCAGCCGACTTCCGAAGAAGCCCCTCCTGCCTCTGGCAGGTGACCCCCTCATCCTCTGGGTAGTGCGACGTGTCGCCGAGCTTGGTCTCTGCGATCGCCTGGTCGTTGCGACCGACGCCAGGGAGATTTCCGCCGTGGTGGAGCGGGCTGGGTTCGAAGCGGTGATGACGTCGGACAAGCATGAGAGCGGCACCGAGCGAATTGCTGAAGTGATTGTTGCAAAAGAGTTTAAGTCGTTTGACCTCATCCTAAATGTACAGGGTGACGAGCCCCTCGTTTCCCCCAAAGCCATCACGGGAGCGGTCTCGCGGCTCGAGCAGGGAGACCCGATCGGCACCGCCGCCGGTTCCCTTGAACCCTCCCTCGTGTCGGACCCGTCCCGCGTCAAGGTGGTGGTCGGCCCCAACGGCCGGGCGGCGTACTTCTCCCGTGCGCCCATCCCCTTCGACCGTGACGGGACCGGTACTGTGGTCTGCCACCAGCACGTCGGCGTGTACGGCTACACTCGCGAGGCACTGGAGCGGTGGGTCAGGCTGCCCCCCGTTCCCGAAGAGCGGTGGGAGCGGCTGGAACAGCTGCGGCCCCTGCTGCACGGCATTCCCATCGGCGTCTCTCTGTTCGACGGCCCGGCGGCTCCCGGTGTCGACACGGCGGAGGATCTCGCGTTCGCGGAGCGCGAAATAACCCGGCACCTGAAAGAGGTGAATTCGTGAGTTCGACCAAGTACGTCTTCGTCACGGGCGGAGTGGTGAGTTCGCTGGGGAAGGGCATCGCGGCGGCCTCCCTGGGACGCCTCCTGGTCGAGCGCGGGCTGAAAGTCACGATCCAGAAGTTCGATCCCTACATCAACGTCGACCCCGGGACCATGTCGCCTTTCCAGCACGGCGAGGTCTACGTCACGGACGACGGCGCCGAGACCGACCTGGACCTCGGCCACTACGAGCGCTTCATCGATCGCTCGCTCTCGCAGGTGAACAACGTGACGAGCGGGCGGATCTACCTCTCCGTCATCACGAAGGAACGGCGCGGGGAATATCTCGGCTCCACGGTGCAGGTGATCCCGCACATCACCGACGAGATCAAGGGCGCGATCCGCCGGCTGGCCCCCGACCACGACGTGGTCATCACGGAGATTGGCGGCACGGTGGGCGACATCGAGTCCCTGCCATTCCTCGAGGCCATCCGACAGTTCCGCCAGGAAGTGGGACGCGAGAACACGCTCTTCATTCACCTCACACTGGTCCCCTTCATCGCCGCGACCGCGGAGCTCAAGACCAAGCCGACCCAGCATTCCGTGCGGGAGCTCATGCAGATCGGAATCCAGCCTGATATTCTGATCTGCCGTACCGAGCGTCCGCTCACGGAAGATCTCAAGCGCAAGATTGCGCAGTTCTGCAACGTGGACTTCGGCTGCGTGGTGGAGAGTCCCGACGTGAGATCCATCTACGAGATCCCCATCCGGTTGATGGAACAGGGGCTCGACAAGGAGGTCTGCCGGCGGCTGCACCTGGACACCAAGGAGCCGGATCTCCGCCCCTGGGCCGGGATGGTCGACAAGATCCTCAATCCGCCGTCGCGGGTCCGCATCGCGGTGGTCGGGAAGTACACCGAGCTCGCGGACAGCTACAAGAGTATTCATGAGGCGCTGGTGCACGGCGGGATCGCGAACGACGTGGGCGTGAAGATCGAGTGGATCGCCTCCGACCGGTTCACGAGCCAGGAAGTCGCGGGCGAACTGCTGGCCGATTACGACGCGCTGCTGGTGCCGGGCGGGTTCGGGGTCCGGGGCGTCGAAGGCATGCTCGAAGCCATCCGCTGGGCCCGTGAGCACAAGCTGCCGTTCCTCGGCATCTGTCTGGGACTGCAAACCGCCATCATCGAGTTCGCCCGCAACGTGGCGAAGCTCGAGAACACGAACTCGAGTGAATTCGAGCCCGAGTGTGAGAATCCCGTCATCGCCCTGATGCGGACCCAGGAGGGCATTCAGGAGATGGGGGGCACCATGCGGCTGGGCGCGTATCCCTGCCGCCTCCGCGCGGGCTCCCGTGCCGCGAAGACTTACTCGGACGCCACCGAAGTGAGCGAGCGGCACCGGCACCGGTATGAGGTCTCGAACGCTTATCGCGACGTGCTGGCTGAGTATGGCATGCGGTGCTCCGGGCTGTCCCCCGACGGCTCACTGGTCGAGATGATCGAGCTCCCCGAGCACCCCTGGTTTGTGGGTTGCCAGTTTCACCCCGAGCTCAAGTCCCGGCCCACCCGTCCGCATCCGCTGTTCGCGGGCTTCGTCGGCGCCGCGACGGCCTGGCACAAGACCCACGGCCCGGCGGCCGATGTCGGCTCCTCGGTGCTGGCGGGACTCAAGCCTTAGACCCATGGCGGCGCACTTCGGAGCGACTGACGCCCCGTTCCTGATCGCGGGGCCCTGCGTCGTCGAGTCGGACGACTTGAACCTCCGCGTGGGCGAGGCGCTCGCGCAGGTGGCCCGCCGGCTCGGCCTCGCGGTCATTTACAAGGCGTCGTACGACAAGGCCAACCGGTCCCGGATGGACGCGGAGCGCGGGCCGGGGATCGAGGCGGGACTCTCCGCGCTCGAGCGGGTGCGGAAAGCGACCGGGCTCCCAGTCCTGACCGACGTGCACGAGACCGGGCAGGTGCGCGCCGCCGCCCAGGTGGCCGACGTGCTTCAGATCCCGGCCTTTCTCTGCCGGCAGACCGACCTCCTGCTGGCGGCGGGCGCGGCAGCCAAGCCGGTGAACGTGAAGAAGGGCCAGTGGATGGACCCGGAGGGCATGCGGGGGGCCGTCGAGAAGCTGCGATCGGGCGGGGCCGAGGAGGTCGCGGTCACGGAGCGGGGCACCTTCTTCGGCTACGGCGATCTGGTGGTGGACATGCGGAACTTCGCGCGGCTCCGCCAGGCCTGCATGGCGCCGGTGGTGTTCGACGCGACCCACGCGGTGCAGCAGCCGGGGAAGGGCGTGGGGGGCGCGAGCGGCGGGCTGCGGCGCTTCATCCCGCCGCTGCTCTACGCCGCGGCGGCCGCGGGCGCCGATGGGTTCTTCATCGAGACGCACCCGGATCCGGACCACGCGCCGTCCGATGGGCCGAACATGCTCCCCCTGGACCAGCTCGAGAAGACGCTGGAGGTGGCCATCGACGTGTGGCGCGCCGCGCGGGAAGCGGTGCGGGTATCGTGATCGATCCCAGAGTCGCCGGAAACCTCGCGGTCGTCGGCTTCGACGTGGATGGCGTGCTGACCGACGGCGGCGTGTATCTGGGACTCGTGTCGGACCACGCGGCAGAGTTCAAACGCTTCCATGTGCCGGACGGGCTGGGGCTCAAGATGCTCCAGTGGGCGGGACTGCACGTCGTGATCGTGAGTGGCCGGGTGTCGGAGGCCACCACCCTGCGCGCGCGCGAGCTTGGCATCCCGGATGTGATTCAGGATGATGGAGCACAGAAGCTGCCGGCGCTCGAGCGCTGGCTGGACGCCCGGCACCTCACGCTCGAACAGTGTGCGTTCGTGGGCGACGACCTGCCCGACGTACCGGTGTTGAAGCGCGTCGGGCTCCCGATCGCGGTGCGGAACGCCTGCGCCGAAGTGCGCGCACTCGCCGCCGTGGTCACCAACGCCGAGGGCGGGCGCGGGGCGGGGCGGGAAGCGGCGGAGCTCATTCTCAAGGCGCGCGGAGTGTGGGACGAGCGCGTAGCAGCGTACTTGATGGAACGGGGCGATGGCGCCGAGCGAACGATCCCGGCTCGTTGAGCGCGGCCGGCGCGTGTTGAAGCTCGAGGCCGGTGCGCTCGCGCGCTCGGCCCGTACCCTCTCGGATGCGTTCGGGAGGGCGGTGGAGCTGTTGGCCCAGGCGCAGGGCCGGGTCATCGTTTCCGGGGTGGGGAAGTCCGGGCTGATCGCGCGGAAAATCGCGGCGACCCTGACCTCGACGGGCACTCCGGCGACGTTCATTCATCCGGTGGACTCCCTGCACGGCGATCTGGGGATGGTGGGATCGAAAGAGGTGGCGATCCTGCTCTCGAAGAGCGGAGCCTCCGAAGACTTGTTTGGGCTGGTGGGTCAGCTGGGCCGGCTGGGCGTGCCGATCATCGCCATCACCGGCGAGGCCGATTCCCCGCTGGGACGCGCGGCAGCCGTGGTGCTGGATGGCGGGGTGGACGAGGAAGCCTGCGCCGAAACTCTCGCGCCCACGACGAGCACGACGGTGGCACTGGCGATCGGGGACGCGCTGGCCGTGACCCTGCTCGAGGTGAAGGGATTCACACGCGAGGACTTCGCGGCCCTGCACCCCGGTGGGACGTTGGGGCGGACGCTGCTCCTGCGGGTGGGGGACGTAATGGTGACGAAGGACCTCCCGCTCCTCGCCGCGGACCGGCCGATGCGGGAGTGCGTTGTGCTCCTGGCCGAGCGGCGCGGAACCGTCGCCGTGGTGAATGGCGGCGGCACGCTGGCGGGGGTCGTGACCTCCGGTGACCTGACCCGGCTCATGGAGAAGACCGACACGTTTCTCGACGTGAAGGTGGCGGAGGTCATGACGAAGTCACCCAAGACCACGGTCCCGGCCGACCTCGCGGTGACGGCGGTCCGGGTGATGGAGAAGCACGGTATCATGGCGCTGCCGGTGCTGGATGGGCAGCAGAAAGTCGTCGGCATGGTGCACCTGCACGATCTCATGAAGGCCGGGGCGGCGTGAAATACCTCTCCCTCGCGTTGGTCGTCGCGATGGTGCTGGCGACGGGATGGTCCTGCTCGGAGGGAGTCAAACCCACCGCGACCATCTTCGCCGCGGATACCGCCGACCAGGTCCTGTTCAACATGACGACCTACATCACCACGGAAGGCGTCCGCCGGGCCAAGGTGCTGGCGGATACGGCGTATTCCTATTCCAACACGCAGATGCTCGAGCTCAAGAACGTGCACGTGACGTTCTACGACCTGGATGGACGGGAGACGTCCACCCTGACCTCCCGTGCCGGGACGATGCATGGCGCGGGGGACATGGAGGGGCGGGGCAACGTGGTGGTGGTCCGGGCGTCCGACGATGGCACCTTGCGGACCGAGAAGATCGAATTCAGCCAGCGCTCGAATCTGGTGAGCTCCGACCAGCCCTTCACCTTCGACACGCCGCAGCAGCATCTGAAGGGCGTGGGGTTCACCTCCGATCCCGATTTCAAGGACCTGAAGGCGCAGCACGTGACCGGTACCGGGGGCAAGTTCGTGCTCCCTAACCAATGATCGTGGCGACCCTCGCGCTCCTCACGCTTCAGCAGCCGGCGGCGGGAACCGCACTGCCACGCCCGGCGCGGGATACGGCCGCCGGAAGGCCGTGCGTGATCGAGATCGACTCTCTGGCCCGCGTCCATCAGCTCGCGTCGGGGGCCGACACGAACGTCTACATGGCCGGGGGCGTTCTGGCGCACTGCCGGGGGACCGGGACCACCTTCCGGTCCGACAGCGCGGCGTACTACGGTGGCCTGAAGCGGTGGGACATGGTGGGCCGCGCGCACGTGGTGGATACCACGCTGACACTCGACGCCAACCAGATCATCTACTATCTCCGTCAGGGGCGGCTGGACGCGCATAACAACGTCGTCGCCGTGAACCGACAGAACCATTCGACCCTCCGGGGGCCGAACCTCACCTACTATCGTCCGGTGCAGGGGGTGCGGGACACGACCGAGACGTACGCCACCCAGCGGCCGGCCATCGACTACCGCGGTGCGGGAGCGAGTGACACGAGTGAGCCGTACGTCATCGTGGCCGACCGCTTCCGCTCCAAGGGCAACGATCGCATGTGGTGGGGGGGCAGCGTCACGGTCGACCGCTCGGACCTCGCCGCCCGGGGCGATTCGATGAGCATGGATCAGACCGGGGGTCTGGGTGCCCTGCTGGGACATCCGACGGTCACGGGGAAGGGGGCGCCAAGCTACACGCTGACCGGGACCAGAATCGAAATGGGTCTCTCCGGCCGGGAGATGAACGCGATCCGTGCGTTGGGGAACGGGCGTGCCGCGGGCACGGATTGGACGCTGACGGCGGATACCATCCACATGAAACTCGCCGACCGGAAACTCCAGCAGGCGTTCGCCTGGGGGCCGAAGGACTCGGTCCGCGCGCGTGCGGTCTCGTCGACCACCACGTTGGTGGGAGACTCGCTGGCCCTGGACACGCCGAACCAGCTGCTCACGGAAGCGCGGAGCTATCGTCACGCGCATTCGACGTCGAAACACGACTCCACCACCGCCGACAGCCTCGCGGACTGGATGTCCGGGGATACGCTGACCGCACACTGGATCCAGGCTCCCGATTCCACCGGCAAGCAGCGGTCGACGCTGAGCCACGTGGTGGCACGGGGCATGGGGAAGGCGTTCTCGCATACCTACCCGGCCAAGCCGGACAGCACCCGGCCGAAGCTGATTCAGCGCGTCGACTCCCTGCACGCGGACACTGTGGTCGACAACCGGCCCTCCCTCAACTACACGACCGCGGATCTCATCACGGTCCGCATGGACAAGGGGCGTGTCACCCTCGTGACCGCCGTCGGGCACGTGAACGGCTTCAATCTCGATCCCGTCGCCGTGAAGGACACCACGAAAGCCGCGACGGACACGACTACGGCGAAAGCCCCCGGCCGTTCACGAACGCCGGTAAAGAAGCCATGATTGACGAGCTCTTGAACAGCCGGGATCCATCGGTCCCACTCGCCGTGGTCGCGCTCTTCACGACGGCGGAGGAAGATGGTACCGGATATTTTGGCCCGCTCGCGGTCGCATACCGGGATGCCTACCTGCATGCCCGGGCG
>DATBBZ010000245.1:0-9441 GCA_036270745.1 Gemmatimonadales bacterium
ATCCTCGTGGTCGACGACGAGCGCACCCTCCGGGAGTCCTGCGCCTCGGTCCTGGAGCATGAGGGCTACAACGTCACCGCCTGTGGTTCAGGGGGGGAGGCTATCGAGCGCCTCAAGCGGCAACCCTTCGATATCGTCCTCGCCGATCTCTACATGGAGCCGGTGTCCGGGATCGAGGTCCTGAAGGCCGCGGTCGATCTCCAGAAGGAAATCATCGTCATCGTCATCACCGGGAATCCCACCGTCGCCTCTTCGGTCGAGGTGTTGCGGGCGGGCGCCTGGGACTATCTCCCCAAGCCGTTTTCGGCGACCCATCTCCAGATCCTGATCGGCCGCGCGGCGCATGCCGTCCGGGTGGCGCGCGAGTCGAAGGATTTGCAGACTGAAATCGAGCGCTCCCACGGGAACAGCGAGAAGGTCACCGTCCTCGGCATCTCCCCCGCGTTCCGGCGGGCCATCGAGCTGGCGCGCAAAGTGGCGCCCACCGATGCGTCGGTCCTCCTCACGGGTGAGAGCGGCACCGGGAAAGAGCTTTTCGCACAGTTCATCCATCAGCACAGCAGGCGCTCGGCGCGGTCGTTCGTGCCGATCAATTGCGCCGCCCTTCCCGAGGGCCTGCTCGAGTCCGAGATGTTCGGTCACGTGAAGGGCTCCTTCACCGGGGCGCTCCGCGACAAGCCGGGGCTGCTCGAGACGGCGAACGGGGGCACGCTGTTCATGGACGAGCTCCTCGAGATGCCCAAGCCCACGCAGGCCAAGCTGCTCCGGGTGATTCAGGACGGCGTGGTGCGGCGCGTGGGGTCGGAGCACACGGACGCGGTGGTGAACGTCCGCTTCATCGCGGCGACCAACGGCGACCCGGAACAACGCGTGAAGGAGGGCACGCTGCGGGAGGACCTGTACTACCGCCTCTACGTCGTGCCGATCCACATCCCGGCGCTGCGGGACCGGAAGGAAGACATCCCGGTGCTCGCGAACTACTTCCTGCAGCACTACTGGGCCCGGCACGCTCCCGGCTCAGGCGCGCCGCCGAAGTTCTCGGAGGCGGGGCTCCGCGCCCTCCAGTCCCACCCCTGGCGGGGCAATGTGCGCGAAATGCAGAACGTGGTGGAGCACACGGTGGTGATGCTCGAGCCCGGCGCCGAGATCCAGCCGGACCAGATTCCGCTGGGTGTCTCGGACTCCGCGGCCGGCGCGTCGTCGGCCCCCACGGCCCGGGGCGGGGGCGCGGAAACCCTGATTCCGGCCATCGGTGAGCACGAAGAGAGTTACCACGTTGCGCGCGACCGGTTGATCGCCGAGTTCGAGCGCCGGTATCTCACCTGGCTCGTGAACCACGCCGACGGCAACATGTCGCGCGCCGCCCGCATCGCCGGGGTCGACCGCACCACGCTCTACCGCTTGATGGAGCGCCACGGGTTGCAGCGTGGCACCATCGCGTCGGGAGACGTGTGACCGTCCGGGAAGCCCGCCCCTCCCCGCCCCCGAGCAACCCGGGGCAAGCCTTGTCCCCGCGCACGCCTGAACCGCGGGAGGACCCCGGCATCCTGGTGGTGCGGGACGCGGCCCACGAGATCACGTCGTCCTGGCGCGATCAGTACGGCGAAGCGACCGACGCCCGCGAGATCCTGGAGGTCCTCCAGGAAGTGACCGAAGCGATTGGGGCGCGGATGAACGGGGCGGTCAAACCCCTCTCCGGCACCTCCGTCTCGACGCTGGGTCGCCGGCTCGTGGATCTGCTGCGGGCGGCCATCATCCGGCGCGGCGCCGATCCGGAAGTCGTGCCGTCCGGCCAGCTCATCCGGGTGCTCACGGCCATCGAAGGCGTGCGCGAGCAGGTAGAGCCGGACTGGGCGCGGTATTTCACGTCGCGGCTCGCGGGCCCTGAGGGACACGAGCTGCTGGTGGAGGTCGCCCACGACCTCCGGTCTCCCCTGACGTCTATTCTCTTCCTGGCCGAAACCATCCAGCGGGGACAGTCGGGCGACGTCAACGATTTGCAGCGGCGCCAGCTGGGCCTCATTTATGGAGCAGCGCTGGGGCTCTCGTCCCTCGCCTCGGACCTGATCGAGCTGGTCCGGGGCGGAGACCGCCTCCTGGATCAGGAGGAAGCCCCCTTCTCCATCACCGAGATTCTCGAGTCGGTGCGGGACATCGTGCGGCCGATCGCGGAAGAGAAACGGCTGAAAGTACGGATCCTGCCGCCGCCGACCGATCACCGCCGGGGCCATCACCTGGCGCTGTCCCGCGTCCTCCTGAACCTCACGTCGAACGCCCTGAAGTTCACCGAGGAGGGCTTCGTCGAGCTGGTCTGCCGCGCAACCGACCGGTACCGGGTGGAGTTCTCCGTGCGCGACACCGGTAAGGGGATCAATCCGGAAGTCGTGAACAACCTGTATCAGCCGTTCCGCCGGACCGGCGGTCGGCGCTCCTACTACCTCTCCGGAACGGGATTGGGGCTCGCCATCTGCCGGCGGATCGTCGAGGCGATGGGAGGGGAGCTGAAGGTGGAATCCCGCCCCGACTGGGGCACGCGGTTCTATTTCGAGATCAACCTGCCCCCTGCTCAACAGTTCTGAACAAACTTCAGTTCTGAACAGACTTCGTAACGCGAGCGTCGCCATCGCTGCAACTCACTGTCGCAGGCACTCCACAACAGGCGCCCGCCTGCTACAAATGTAACTCCGGGGTAACGGGTTACACATACGTAACTGTCGATATCACAATAGTTTATCAAATCTGGTGATTCGGGCACGCGTGTGCACGGCCTTTGCCTTGTACAGCAGGCGAGATGACACGCATCACCAGCTCCGCGGCCACCGCCGCCGACGCCACCTTCACCGCTCCCGCGGCGGTTCCCGCTCGCACACTCGCCCCGCGCCGTGCGCCCCGCACTGCGGCCGCGAAGGGGGACCTCCACGACAGCATTTTCCACGAAGCGGACCGGGAGCGGCCCCGTCGGTTGCTCAACATCCTGGTGGCGGTCGCGGGGTTGGTGATCGCGTCCCCCATCATGCTGCTGGTGGCGGTGCTCGTGAAGCTGACCAGCCGCGGACCGGTGTTCTACTCGCAGACCCGGATCGGTCTCGACCGCCGCGACCCCAAGGTTCGCGCGGTGCACGCCCGGCGGTCGCAGGACCAAGGCGGCCAGCCCTTCAGGATCTACAAGTTCCGGACCATGCGAGTGGTGGAAGTCGGCGCGGACGCCCAGGTGTGGGCCCGTCCTGACGATCCGCGGGTGACGTCCATTGGGAGGCTCCTCCGGAAGTACCGGCTCGACGAGCTGCCCCAGCTGTTCAACGTCCTCCGCGGCGACATGAACGTCGTGGGCCCGCGTCCCGAGCAGCCCCGGATCTTCGACGACCTCCGCGTCCAGGTGCATGGCTACCAGGTGCGCCAGCGGGTGCGCCCCGGCATCACCGGGTGGGCACAGGTCAACCAGCACTACGACAACTCCGTGGAAGACGTGCGGCGCAAAGTCCAGTTCGACCTCGAGTACATCCGGCGTCAGTCTTTCTCTGAAGACTGCAAGATCATGCTCCAGACCGTGCCGGTGATCGTCTTCCGGAAGGGTGCCTGGTAAGGATCAATAGCTTACCGCACCCGTCCGTCTGCCCGAATTCGGCGGCCCAAACGGCCGCCGAATTTGTTAGGTAGGTTATGGATGTGACCGCCTGGGCCATCCCTCAAAAGCTCGACTGGCGCGGGCTCGCCCCGTTTGGGCTCACCGCCCTGTTCTTCGCCATCCTGTTCGCCCAGCCGTTCACGTCCCTGGCCCACGACTGGTGTACCGACCCGGACGCAGGGCATGGCCTCCTGCTCTTCCCGCTCGCCCTCTGGTTGGGATGGCGCGCCGGACGGATCACTGCGCCCCAGCCCCAGAGGGTGTTGGGACTCATCGCGATCGTGGGTGCGGTGGCCCTGCGATGCCTCGGCGGGCTCGCCGCCGAGCTGTTCACTCAGCGCGTGGCCATGCTGGGCGCATTCTGCGGAGTCGTCGTCTTCTTCTCGGGGATAGCCCAGATCAAGAAGTGGTGGCTTCCCCTCGGCCTCGTGGCCCTGTCGATCCCTCTACCGGCCGTCATCCTGGGCTCGCTCGCCCTCCCGCTGCAGTTCAAGGCCTCACAGCTCGGCGCCCACATGCTCGCGTCGCGGCACGTGCCCGTCGCGCTCTCGGGCAACGTGATTCACCTGCCGGGCCGGGACCTGTTCGTCACCGAGGCGTGCAGTGGCCTCCATTCGCTCACGGCCCTCATCTCCCTGGGCGTACTGGCCGGGGGCCTCTGGCTCGCGACCATCTGGGGGCGCGTCATTCTGGTCGGCGCCGCGATTCCCGTCGCCATGCTGCTGAACGGCATCCGCATCTTCTTGACCGGATTTCTGGTGTTCTACATCGATCCCAAGCTTGCCGACGGATTTCTGCATCTCTCGGAGGGCTGGGCCATCTTCGTGGTGGCCTTCGCGATCCTCGCCGGTTTCGCCTGGCTGATTCATTTTCTGGAGCGGCGCCGCCGGACTCCCGGCGGCCCGGTCGAAGGCCTGTGATGCGCCCCTGGCTCCCCGCGATGGTCCTCGGCGCGGGCGTCCTGGCCACCGCGGGACTCCGCTCCGACCGCCACCTGTCCCTGCGCGCCCCCCTCCCGTCGGTCATTCTGGACACCGTCGACCGGTATGTCGGGAGGGATCAAGCACTGGCCGCGGGCGAGCTGAAAGTCGCGGCCCCGAATGCGTATCTCCTGCGGGACTACTTCATTCCGGGAGACACGGCGGCCGATCACACGTTCACTCTGTACATCGGCTACTACGATCACCAGACGCAGGGGCGCACCATCCACTCGCCCAAGAATTGCCTCCCCGGATCCGGATGGGAGCCGCTCTCTTCACGCACGGAGGTACTGGCGACTGCCCAGGGACCCGCCCCCGTGAACCGGTATCTGCTGCAGAACCACGAGGAGCGGGCGCTGGTGCTGTACTGGTATCAGGGACGCGGGCGCGTGGCGTCCAATGAGTATCTGGTGAAATGGCAGCTCCTGCGGGATGCGGCGCTGCGGCGCCGCAGTGATGAAGCCCTGGTGCGGATCATTGTGCCGGTGGTGAAGGGAGACGAAGACGCGGCGTGGAAGCTCGCGTCCGCGCAGGCCCAGCGGGTTATTGCGGAGCTGTACCAGGCCCTTCCGAGCTGAAGGAACACCCTCGCCGGGCTTTCAGCCTGGGTTCGATGACACCGGCCTCCGCGTCGGCTCCCAGATGGGATTGAGATCGCCTCGCAGGGCTCCGATCCACGCCTGCAGCGCCGCGACATTCCCCACCAGGGCGTAGGTCGGAATCGAGAGGAGCCGCGGCAGCCGGCGATCCGTCGGCCAGAACCACCCGGTCATGCCCGCCAGCACTCCCAGCGCGCCGAGGGCCAGCAGAACCCGGGCCCAGAGTACCAGGGGAGCCATCAGCACCAGTCCCGCCACGACCATCACCCCACCCCACGGGACCAGCCAGCGGATCAGCTTGTGGCTCCACAGCTCCCAGGCAAAGAGTCCGTACTTGAGGGGATTGAGGAGCCCGCGATGGAAGAACAGCGTCTCCAGTCCGCGGGTCATGGTCCGCACCTTCCGGGCATACTCGCGCCGGAGCGAGGTCGTGCGGGGCACGAACGCGATCGCGTCTTCCACCGAGACCGACCGGAACCCGTAGCGCCGAGCCACGAGCGGCGCCGCGAAGTCACGGGAGAGCGCTTCCGGCACCAGATGCTGATGCAGGTGGGTCCGGATGGCGTAGAAGCACCCGGACGCCCCCACGATCCCGCCCGCGCGGGTCTCGAGGCGCCGGACGCCCATCTCGTAGCCCACGTACCCTGACTCGCCCTGATTCCCTTCCTGCGCGGCACTCGAGACGCTCACGTCGCGGCAGCTGGCCACGCCCACCGTCGGATCGCCGAACCACCGGACCAGCGCCTTGAGCGACGACGGAGGCACGTCGATCGAGGCGTCGCTGTTCACGACGATGCTGCCCCGCAAATAGGGTAGCGCCGCGTTCTCGGCGGCCGTCTTGCCTCCCCGCTTCGGGAGCCGGACCAGCTCGACGCCCCGCGCCTGGAACTGGCCGACGATCGTATCGGTGTCGTCGGTGGACGCATCGGAAATCACGAGCACTTGGCGGCGGTCCGCCGGGTAATCCCATTGGAGGATCTTCTCCAGCTTCCGCTGGATGTGGAGCGCCTCGTTGTAGACCGGGACGGTGATGCTGACGAGGGGCCATTCCGTTGGGGTATCGGGACGGCCCCGCGTCGGCCTGATCCACCCGATGACGGCGACCAGCACCGGGTACAACAGGTACGAATACGCACCGATGCCCAGCCCTGAGACCAACAGCCACCAGCCAGCCGTCATCCCGCCTCCTGCACTTCGCGCGCGGCCCGGACTCCCGATTGCAGAGCGCCGTCGAGCCACCCTACCCGGTGGCGCCCCGCCGTATGCTCCCCCGCAAAATGTATTCGACCTTCGGCCCGCCGGATCACCGGGAGGTGCTCGATGCCGAACTCCCAGACCTGAGACTGGGCTCCCCGGGACCAGGGGTCCTGGTCCCACACGAACGAAACGGTGTTCCGGACGAGCCGTGAGAGACCCGGCACCAGCCGTTCGAGCGCTGCCCTGGCCTCGGCGTGCCGCTGGAGTTCGGGCATCGCGGCGAGGGCACGCGCGTGGCCACCGACGGCGTACCACACCATCGTCCGACCTCCCGCCTCGTCCACGCCGGGACTCGTCCAGAGCTCGCCCAGCCGGTCACTCCATCCGAAACCGCTCCATGCGCCGGGGTCCCAGCCGCGGTCCATCGCCAGCGCGACCCGCACGGCCGACTGGTACCCGAGATCGGCGATCACTCGCGCCTTGTCCGGAGGAAGCACGGGGCGAAATCCGACGTCCCGCAACACCGAGAATGGGAGCGTACATATGACTCGATCCGCGGTCAGCACCTGGGGCGCGCCCCCCGAAGGGGACCGGCATTCGATGCGAACCGATCGCCCGTCCTGCTCCAGGCCGTGCACCATCGCCCCGTAGTGGATCCGCTCCCCGAGCGTTTCTGCCATTCCGCGCGGAAGTCGATCGGCCCCTCCCCGGATCCTCCGCCAGCCCGGATGCACGAAGCGGTCGCGGAGCCGCTCCAGGAATCCCCGGTGTTCCGGAAAAGGGCCCTCGGTAAGGGCGAGGTGCGTCGCGTGACTCAGGCCCGACACGCGGCCGCGCGTGACCGCACCGCCTCGTTCGGTAATGAGCTCGCCCTGTTCGGGATAGAAGGGCTCAACCTCGAGCCCCAACCACCGGATACACCCGATGGCGTAGTCGTGGTGAGAGCCAATCCGCGCGGCGCCGAGCTCGACGAGCGCGCCGGCGCTGGTCGTGCCGCGAAGGGTCCGCACGCGGCCCCCCGGCTCGTCCCGGACCTCGACCACCGTGACGTCGCAGCCATCCCAGTCGAGCTGGATCGCTGCGGCGAGCCCTGCGATGCCGGCGCCGAGGACCGTGACGCGAAGGGCCTTGCCCACGGAGCGTATGCCGCGCGCGGGGTTCCGCCCCGCAAACGGGAGCTTCGTCATGCGGTAGGCCTCAGGCTCTGATACAGCGCGACGTGGCGTTCCACCCAGGGGCGGGCGGCGAACTTGAAGGCCACGCGTTCGGACGCGGCGGTACTCCGCGCGAGCGCCCCGGCCCGGTCATCCAGGGCGCGGGCGATCCCGTGTGCCAGAGCGGACGGGTCTTCCGCGGGCACGAGAACGGCCTCCCGCTCGGACACGACCGCAGGAATGCCGCCGACCGCGGAGGTCACCACCGGCACCCGAGCCGCGATGGCCTCAAACAGGATGATCGGCGTGCCCTCGGTCCGAGAGCTCAGGACGACGGCGTCGCAGGCGGCGAGGAGCCGCCCGGCATCGGCCACGAGCCCGTGCCACGTCACCTGACTGTCGACGCCCAGCATCTTCGCCTGCGCCTGCACTTTTTTCAGAACCGGCCCATCACCGATCATCGAGAGATGGACGTGCGGGCGCTTGAGTCGCGCCAGTGCGTCGATCATCACGTCGGGTCCCTTTTCCAGGGACATCCGCCCCACCCAGCCGATGCGCGCGCCCCCGCGGGGCACGCCCAGGGCCTCCCGCGCGGCTCCGCGATCCAGGGGTGTGACGCCGGGCATTTCGACCCACGCGTTCGGCAGGTGGTGCACCCGTGAGGCGGGCACGCCGCCCTTCGTGAGCCGGTCCACGATCGGCGTCGAAACCGCGATGACCGCGTCGAATCGCCGGTACGCACGGATCTGGAGCCACTCGTACAAGCGGTTCCTCAACCCTCCGCCCGTGAATCCGTGCACCGTGGACGCCACCGGCACCTGGAGCCGGCGAGCGACGGGGCCGTCGATGACGTCAGGGTGATAGCCGTGCGTATGCACCACATCGACGCCGTGCATCCGGCCAATCTCTTCGATCCGCGCGCGCTCCATGGCGTACTGCCGCCCGGCGACGTGAATCGGATGAACGGGGACGCCGGCGGTTTCGAGCGCGCGCACCAACGGATGGTCGTCCACACCGGGGTCGAGGATCGCCGCTACACGTGGCTCGTGTCCCGCGCGCTGGAGCCCCGTGGTGAGGCCGAGGACGACCCGCTCAAGTCCCCCGACCGGCGCCGGTGCGGTTACGTGTAGGATTCTCACGCTTCCCACTTCACGCCAGCCTCTGGGAGACTCGCCTGGCCACTTCTTTGCCGATCGCCAACGACGCGGTCGCCGCCGGTGAGGGAGCATTGATGACGTGCAGGGAGCCCTCCCCTTCTACTATATGGAAGTCATCGAGCAGGCGCCCCGCGCGATCGACTGCCTGCGCCCGCACGCCGCTCCCCGCCGGCACGATATCCTCCGGCTGCACCTCGGGTACCAGTCGCGCCAGTGCGCGGGCGAACAAGGTCCGGGAGTACGAGCGCACCAGCTCCGTCACTCCCGTCCGCCACTGGCGCATGACCATACGCCAAAACCCCGGAAAGCCGAATGCCTCCGCGAGGTCCGCCAGACGGACATCACTCCCCGTATACCCAGCGCGGGACCACGCGAGCACCGCATTGGGCCCGGCGTCCACTTGATCGTTGATGCGCCGGGTGAAGTGGACGCCGAGGAATGGGAGAGCCGGGTCGGGGACCGGGTAGATGGCACTTCTGACGAGGCTCCGGCGTTCGGGCTTGAGCTCGTAGTACTCGCCCCGGAAAGGGACGATGGCCACGCCGGGATCCACGCCGCAGAGACGCGCGAGCCGGTCCGCCTGCAGTCCCCCGCAGGTCACCACGATGCTGGATGAGTCGATTCCCCTCACCGTGCAGGAGTTTCAGCAGTGGGGCAACCCGAAGGTGAAGGCGGAATACGACTACCTCAAGACGTACTGCCCGTACACGAACCTGAAAAAGGCTAACT
>DATBBZ010000246.1:0-5955 GCA_036270745.1 Gemmatimonadales bacterium
TGAGGCGCAGGGACTTCCGGTAGCCCTCCGGATGGGCCATCCCGAAGTCTCTCTTGAGATTTTCCTTGGTGTCGCGGCCCTTCTGCGTTCCCACCACCATGACCGTCTCGCCGTCGAGCCGGGCCCAGCCGCCCACGATGGCGGGGTCGTCGCGGAACAGGCGGTCGCCATGCAGCTCCACGAAGTCGGTGAACACGGTGCGGAGATAGTCCAGGGTGTAGGGCCGCTTCGGATGCCGGGCGACCTGCACGCGCTGCATCGGCGTCAGCTGCTTGTAGATGTCGGCGCGGAGCTCGGCGAGCTTGGTCTCGAGGGACTCGACTTCCTTGGCGCGGTCCCCCCCGGCTTCACCGGCGACGCGCTTGATCTCCTCGATCTGTTTTTCCAGCTCGAGGAGCGGGCGTTCGAAGTCGAGGATATAGACAGCCATGTCAGCTCGCTTTCCTGAATACCACCGCGTCGGACCCCAACAGGTCCCGCAAGGCGGCCACCAGGTCTTCGGCGGCGTCCACCTTCATGCTCCGGCTGCGTAACAGAACCTGTAAACCACCGGACGTCGACCCGCCGTTGCCGTCGGCCCACTCGACCAGGAGCGGCGTCGAGCCGGGGTGCGACGCGCAGAGCGCGGCGGCGGCACGGGCCGCTTCGGGGGCGGGAGGAGACCCCGCGTCCCAGCGCAGGGCCAGTCCCACGGCGCCGCGCGCGCGCAGCTCGTCGAGCGGCTCGGCCTGCTCCACGATGAACGGGGCCTGCTCTTCGCCCCGGTCCCTCGCGCTGTGGCCGCCCGTGAGCAGCAGCGCCCGGTCGGCCTGGATGACGCGGTTCAGCTTGGACCAGGCTTCCGGGAATACCAGTGCTTCGGCCGTGCCGTGGAAGTCCTCGAGCGTCAGCCGGGCGTACTCGGAGCCACTCTTTTTCGAGACCTGCCGCTTGACCACGGTGACTACCGTGGCGACCCGGATCCGCTGGTCACTCCACTGGCCCAGCGTGGCCGTGGTCCGGGTCCCGAAAAGTTCCACTTCCGTGCGGTATTTGGCGAGGGGATGCCCGGAAATGAAGAAGCCAAGCACCGCTTTCTCCCGGACCAGGCGGTCATGCTCGGTCCAGGGAGGCAGGTCGGGGAGCACCAGCTCGGGACGGGCTGTCGGCGTGGCGTCGGTGAACAGGGCTCCCTGGCCGGCGGTGCGGTCGTTCTGACGCACCTGGGCTTCGGCGAGGGCGTGTTCCAGGGCCGCGATCAGCTGGGCCCGGTGACCGCCCAGGGAGTCGCAGGCGCCCGCGTCGATCAGCGCTTCGATCACCCGCTTGTTGCAGAGGCGCAGGTCGATGCGGTCGCAGAGGTCCACGAGCGAGTGATAGGGCCCGCCGTCTTTCCGGCCGGCGAGAATGGACGCGATGGCGCCGGCGCCGACGTTCTTGATGGCGCCGAGTCCGAAGCGGATCCGGCGGTCGCCGACCACGGTGAACTTGAATCCCGATTCGTTCACATCGGGCGGCAGAACATCGAGGCCCAGCTCGCGCGCCTCGGCGATGTACTGCACCACCTTGTCGGTGTTCCCGATTTCCGACGAGAGCAGGGCCGCCATGAATTCGGCCGGGTGGTGGGTCTTGAACCACGCGGTCTGGTACGACAGCACCGAGTAGGCCACCGCGTGTGACTTGTTGAAGCCATAGCGGCCGAAGGTCTCGATCTGCCGGGCGATCTCTTCGATCACGTGCTTCGTGTGGCCGTTCGCGACGGCCCGCTCCACGAAGCGCTTGAGCTCGGCGTCGATGAGCGCCTGGTCCTTCTTGCCCACCGCCTTCCGGAGCACGTCGGCTTCGGCGAGGGAAAAGCCCGCCAGCACGTTGGCGATCCGCATCACCTGTTCCTGATAGGTGATGACGCCATAGGTGGGCTTCAGGACCTCCTCGAGGGCCGGGTGCGGGTACTTCACCGCCTCCCGTCCCAGTTTCCGGTTGATGAAGACGAGGTGCATCCCGGTGTCGAGGGGGCCGGGGCGGAGGAGCGCGTTGGCGGCGACCAGGTCGTCGAACCGGTCGCACTTCATGTTCCGCAGGCAGTCGGTGGCGAGGGGCGATTCGAACTGGAAGACCCCGGCGGTGCGGCCCGCGCGAAGCGTGGCGTAGGCCGCGGGATCGTCGAGCGGGAGCTGGTCCGGGTCGATGACCTCTCCCGAGCGCTCGCGGACCATCTCCGACGCGTCGTGAATCACCGTCAGCGTCTTGAGCCCGAGGAAGTCGATCTTCAGCATCCCGACCTTCTCGAGGCCCACCATGTCGTACTGGGTGATGATGGCGTCGTCGTCCTGGGGGGCCGTACAGACCGGCACGTAGTCGGTCAGGGGCCCGGGAGCGATGACCACGCCTGCCGCGTGCACCGAGGAGTGCCGGGAGAGTCCTTCGATCCGCTCCCCCAGGTCCAGGACCTTCCGGACGCGCTCGTCACTCTGCGCCAGGGCCTTGAGCTCGGGCACTTTTTCGGCCGCTTCGGCCAGCGTGAGCGAGTAGGCGGGCCCGGCGGGGATGAGCTTGGTGGTCCGGTCCACCTCGCCGATGTCCATCCGGAGGGTGCGGGCCACATCGCGGAAGGCGGCGCGGGCTTTCATGGTCCCGAAGGTGATGATCTGGCCCACGGAATCGCGGCCGTACCGGTCGCGGACGTATTCGATCATCTCCCCCCGGCGTTCGAAGCAGAAGTCCAGATCGATGTCGGGCATCGAGACGCGTTCGTGGTTCAGAAAGCGCTCGAACAGCAGGTCGAACTTGAGGGGATCGACGTTGGTGATGGCGGTGGCGTAGGCCACCAGGGAGCCGGCGGCGGAGCCCCGCCCCGGGCCGACGGGGATCCCGCGCTCCCGCGCCGCTCTCATGAGGTCGGCGACGATCAGGAAATACCCGGCGTACCCCGTCCGCTTGATGACGTCCAGCTCGTACTCCAGGCGCTGCTTCACGGGGTCGGGGAGGGGGGAGCCGTAGCGCTTCACGGCTCCTTCCTGGGCCAGGTGGACCAGCAGGTCGTTGTCGGACGAGAACTCCGCCGGCCTGGGGTACTGGGGCAGGAAGTACTTCTTTTCGAAATCGAACTCGCAGAGGTTGGCGATCCGCTGGGTCTCGGACAAGAGCTCGGGGCGGTTGGGGAAAAGGAGCTTCATCTCCTTCTCCGACTTCACGTAGCTCTCCTGCCCCGTGAAGCGGAACCGCTTGGGGTCATCCAGATCCTTGCCGGTGCCGATAGCCAGAAGGACGTCGTGGGCCTCGGCGTCGTCTTTCTTGAGGTAGTGGGCGTCGTTCGTCACGACGACCGGAAGGCCCAGGTCCTGCGCCAGCTGGAACATCCCCGCCGCGACGGTCTTCTCCTCGCCCATCCCGTGGTCCTGTACCTCCAGGAAGAACCCATCGGGGCCGAAGAGCTTCGCGAAATACTCCGCGGAGGCTTTGGCCTGGGCGTAGTTCTGCTGGCGGAGGTAGAGGGACACCTCGCCCGACAGGCAGGCCGCCAGGCAGATGATCCCTTCCTTGTGGGCTTCCAGTACCTCGCGGTCGATCCGGGGGCGCCGGTAGAACCCCTCGAGGAACCCGATGGACGAAAGCTTGATGAGGTTCTTGTAGCCGGTGCGGTTTTTGGCCAGGAGGACGAGATGCGAGTACGCACCGGGGGCGTCGGGGAGCTTCTCGCGGAGCTTGCGGGACCCGAAGGCGAGGTAGGCCTCGAACCCCAGAATGGGGCGGATCTTCCGGGCCTTCGCTTCGCTATGGAAAGTCCACGCCCCGTGGAGGTTGCCGTGGTCCGTAATAGCGAGCGAATCCATCCCCAGTTCCTGAACGCGGTCCAAGAGTTCCGGAATCCGGTTGGCGCCGTCGAGGAGGGAGTATTCGCTGTGGGTGTGGAGATGAACGAACGACATCGCAGGAAAATTATCGGCGCGGGCACGCATTGTCAAAACCGACGTGCGACGGGAGATTTCCGCCGATGCGAGCCGTCGTCAGCCTGATCGTCGTGGCCGTCATGATGGCGCTGTTCCATCATCTCACTGCCGGAGGCCTGCTGGAAGCGCGAGCCACCCTCGCGCTCGGCTTTCTGCTCATCGCCGCCCAACTCGGCGCCGACATCGTGTCCCGCTGGAAGCTCCCCCGGCTCACGGGGTACCTCGCGACGGGATTCGTGTTCGGACCCGCGTGGCTGGGGTTCGTCCGCGCCGACGAAGTCCACACCCTCGAGTTCATCTCCGATGCAGCGGTGGCCCTCATCGCCTTCTCGGCAGGAAGTGAGCTGGTGCTGGGAGAGCTCCGGGCGCAGGCGCGGAGACTCTCCCGGTTGGCCCTCGGCGGGATCGGCCTGCCATTCGTCGTGGTGGCGGCCGCGGTACTGCTCCTGTCCCACTGGTTCCCGATCGCCCGCAACCAGCCCTTCGGCAACGTGGTCGCGATGGCGGTGGTGCTGGGCACCGTCGCGGCCGCCTTCTCGCCGGCCGCGACCATCGCCATCATGGACGAGACGGGTGCGCGCGGGCCGTTCGCCCGCGGGATCCTCAATCTCACCGTCATCGGCGACGTGGTCCTGATGCTCCTCCTCACCCTGGTGCTCGAGCTGGCCCGTCCGCTCGCGCAGGCGGGGGCGGTGGACGTGAGCGCGGTGCTGAACGCCCTGCTGGGGATCGGCGCGTCGATCGGCGCCGGACTGGTCCTGGGGTGGGTGGTCTCCCGCTACCTGCAGGCGGTGCGCCGGGATACCGCGCTCTTCCTCGTGGTCCTGGCGTGCGTCACGGCCGAGGTCGCCCGGCTTTCGCATCTCGAGGCGCTGCTGATTGCGCTGTCGGCGGGGTTCTATCTCGAGAACTTCTCCCCGGTGGAAGGCGAGCGGCTGCGGGCGGAGCTGCGGCGCGGGTCGCGACCCGTCTACACGGTGTTCTTCGCGCTCGCCGGTGCCTCGGTCCACCTTGATGCGCTGAGCGAGATGTTCCCCTGGGTGGTCCTCCTCGTCGTGCTGCGCGGATGGTCCTTGCGGACGGCGTTCCGCTGGGCGGGCCGGTCTCCTGCGGTGGAGCCCGCCTTCGCCCAGTTCGGGTGGATGAGCGTGGTGTCTCAGGCGGGGATCGCGTTGGGGCTCGCCATCGTGGCGCGCCGGTCCTTCCCGGAGTGGGGCGTGTCACTCGGCGCGCTGATCGTCACGATGATCGGTGTGCACGAAGTCATCGGTCCCATTCTCTTCAAGCGGGCCTTGGATCGGGTGGGTGAGCTCCCCGCGACCGCTCCGCCTTCCGCCGACCCGGTCGGTGCAGTACCCAGTGCATGAGCGGCGGCACCCGGGTCATGCCGTTCCTCGGGCTCTTCCTCACCTCGGTGGCGCGGGGACAGTCACCCTCATTGGAGGGATTGCCCGCCTCGGTGCGCTCCGTGGGATTGGGAGGGGCGGGCGCGGCATTGGTGGGGGACGCGTCGGTGATCTTCGCGAATCCGGCCGGCCTGGCGACGGTCCGGCACATGGCGGTCGAGGGCTCCTATGCTTCCATCCCGGGCGGCTCAACTCTCGCGCTTGGCGCCATAGCGCTGAGAGTTGGCCGGTTCGATTGGGGCGCGGGGGCGCAGGTGCTGACCACACCAGGTCCGCTGAATCAGGATGACGCAGTGCTCGCGTCTTCCCTCGTGTACCGGCGTGGTCTGCTGGCTTTCGGAGTGACGGGGAAGTACGCCCATGGACCGGGCACGCCGGCGGACGGGAGGTGGGCCGGCGATGTCGGGATGGCGTTGCCGGTCTTCGATCTCTTCGCCATGGGTGTTGCGCTCCAGAACATCGGCGGGGACACGGCCGGGATTCTCCCGCGCCGAGTGCGGGCGGGGTTGACGATGAATTACGTGGATCCGGAGGGGGCGTACCGGCTGCTGACTACCTTGGAGGCCCAGTGGCCCTCAGGGAGGCATGCCGAGCTGGTGCAGGGATTGGAGGCGGGGGTG
>DATBBZ010000247.1:0-2120 GCA_036270745.1 Gemmatimonadales bacterium
CTATGGGTCCTGGACCCGGGTGTGTGCGGGGACGCGCTGCCCCTCGATTTCGCGCCTCATTGGAGGGGCGGGTCCGTCACAGTCGGCCAAGGTTTACGCCGCCGACGGCCGGCTGATCGCCGAGCTGGGGCTCGAGCGGCGCACGGTGCTCAGGCTCACGGACATTCCGCTCTTCGTCCGGCAGGCATTCATTGCCACCGAAGACAAGCGCTTCTACCAGCACCACGGCATCGACTACTGGCGCATTCTCGGCGCCCTGAAGGCCGACATCCTGTCGCTGGGTTACAGCCAGGGATTCTCGACCATCACGATGCAGCTGGCCCGGAACGTGTTCACGGACCAGATCTCCCGTGACAAGACCCTCACCCGCAAGCTGAAGGAAGCGCGGGTGGCGGTGGAGATCGAGCGGAACTTCCCCAAGGACACGATCCTCGAGCTGTACCTCAACCAGATCGACCTGGGCTCCGGCGCGCATGGTGTGGACGCGGCGGCGCAGGTGTACTTCGGGAAGTCGGCGAAGGATATGAATGTCGCCGAAGCGGCGACGCTGGCGGCGCTCCCCAAGGCGCCGGCGTCGTACAATCCGCGGCTCCATCCGGACCGCGCGGTCCGCCGCCGGAATGTGGTGATCGAGCTGATGCGCGATCAGGGCTTCATCACGCCCGAGGATGCGGAGCTGTGGAAGGCGTACCCGCTGGTATTGACCAACAATCGCACCGCCTACGGGGATGTGGCGCCGTACTTCGTCGAGTGGATCCGCCAGACGCTGGAGGCTCAATTCGGCCAGACGCTGTACAACGGCGGGCTCCGGATCCATACGACGCTCGATCTCGACATGCAGGATGCGGCCGAGCGGGCCGTCGAGAATCAGCTCGAGACGATCGAGTCGGGGGTCTATTCCGGGAACCGGTTCCCCGGCAAGACCTATCGCGACGTCCTCGAGAACCAGAAGGCGTCCGGCGAGAACTCCAGCGGGTTCACCCAGTACCTGCAGGGAGCGCTCGTCTCCCTCGACGTCCACAGCGGCGCCATCCTGGCCATGGTGGGCGGCCGGGACTTCGACGATTCGAAGTACAACCGCGCGACGCAGGCGCTGCGGCAGGCCGGGTCGACCTTCAAGCCGTTCGTCTACTCGGCGGCGATCCGCGCCGGCCACCCGGTGACGGAGATCCTCGACGACACACCGCTGTCGCAGCCCATCCTCCAGAAAGACAGCCAGCCCTGGAGCCCGAAGGACGACGACGACTCCACCTGGGGCGCGATCCCCATGCGGCGCGCGCTCTACGGGTCGCGCAACCTCGCCACCATCAAGCTGGGCATGTCCCTCGGCGAGCAGACGGTGATCGGCGAAGCCCGCCGCTACGGGCTCACGACGCCGATCCCGAACGTGCCGTCCATTCATATCGGCTCGGCGACCGTGCGCCCGCTCGAGATGGCCTCGGCGTACACGGCGTTCGCGACGTTGGGGACGCGGGCCGCTCCGTACGGCATCGACTACGTCGAAGACGCGAAGGGCAACGTCCTCTTCCGGTGGTCTGCGGACCGCACGGAAGTGATGGACTCTTCGCACACGTGGCTGATGGTGGACATGATGAAGGACGTCATCCGGCGCGGCACCGCCTTCAGTGCGGTGTGGGGATCGGGGTTCACCATTCCGGCCGCGGGCAAGACCGGCACGACGGACACCTACACGGACGCCTGGTTCATCGGGTACACCCCCCAGATCGTCACGGCGGTGTGGGTCGGGTACGATCTCCTCCAACCCATCCTTCCGCACAACGCCGGGGGTGGACGGATCGCCGCGCCCGCGTGGACGGCCCTGATGAAGGACGTCTACGACCGCCGCCCCGCCCCCGCCGACTGGCCACGCCCCGACTCCCTGATCACCCGGGAGGTCGACTGGTCCAACGGCTTCCTGGCGACGCCGTTCTGTCCCGATTCCCTGCATCACTGGGACTGGTTCTATCCCGGCACCGAGCCCACCAAGCTGTGCCCGATCCACTCGGGGCTCGGCACCGGCATCAACCCCTGACCGTGCTCCGCATTCGCGCGGGGCGCGTGCACCCCGTCACGGCGCCGCCCCTCGAGGACGGCGCCGTTCTCGTTGGGGATGACGGGAA
>DATBBZ010000248.1:0-5124 GCA_036270745.1 Gemmatimonadales bacterium
TCCGTCCATGGCGTCCCGTTCGACCTCCTGGCCGCGGGCGGGGATCACACCTGTGGCGTGAGTTCCGAGATCACGTTCTGCTGGGGAGCCAACGACCGGGGGCAGTCCGGCACCGGCCTGCCAGACAGTGCGATTCTGGTGCCGAGGTCGCTCAGCGTTTCTCTCAACATCGTTTCGGTGACGGCGGGAAGTGATTTCACCTGCGGGGTGACGGTGACGGGTGACGCGTACTGCTGGGGGGCGAACGACCGCGGTCAGCTCGGCGACAGCACGGGGACGGACCGGCCGGCGCCGACCCTGGTGAAGGGGGGGCTGCACTTCCAATCGCTGGCGGCGGGCACCCAGCACGTCTGCGGCGTGACGGTGGGCGGACTGATCTACTGCTGGGGAGACGGCACCTCGGGCCAGCTGGGTGTCTCCCCCCCGCAGAGCCTTTCGGCGTTCCCGATCCGAATTCCCCTTCCGAACTGAAGCGCTACTCCAGGGCCGCAATCCGCTCGAGCAGCTCCCCGTCCTCACGCCGGTGGCCCAATTCCGACTCGGTGTGGGCCCACCGCAGGATGCCGGCGCGGTCGATCAGGAAATAGGCGCGCTTGGCGAAGAACTTGGCTTCGAGCAGTGCGTCGTAACGGCGGGACACGTCCCGCGTGAAGTCGGAGAGCAGGTCCACTTTCATCGCGTACTTCGCCTTGTATTCCTTCAGGGTCGGAACCGAATCCACGCTGATGGGCAGCACCACCGTGTTCGCCGACGCGAACCGTTCGAAGTCGTCGGTGAACGCGCACATCTCCGCGGTGCAGGTGCTGGTGAACGCCAGCGGGAAGAAGGCGAGGAGGACGTTGCGTTGCCCCCGGAACTCCGCGAGGGAGATATCCCGTCCCGCCGTGGACGGGAGGGTGAACTCGGGCGCCGGCGCGCCCACCACCGGTTTCATCGTCGTGGTGTTGGCCATGCCGGAAACTCGTGGGTCCCGGAACCGCGGGCAACCGGGGGGTGTTATCTTTGGCGTTCGACCCGATTCGCTCCACCCTACTTGGGAGTGACGACTGGTATGCCCCACACGCTGCCCGCCCTGCCCTATGATTTCGCGGCGCTCGAGCCCCACATCGACGCACAGACGATGCAGATCCACCACGGCAAACATCATCAGGCATACGTCAACAACCTGAACGCGGCGCTCGACAAGCACCCGGACCTCCACCAGAAGACCCTGGAAGACCTCCTGAAGGGCATCGCTTCGGTGCCGGAAGACATCCGCACCGCGGTCCGCAACAACGCCGGTGGGCACCACAACCACTCGCTGTTCTGGACCGTCATGGCCCCGAAGGCTGGAGGCGAGCCGGCCGGGGCGCTGGCCGACGCCATCAAGAAGGCGTTCGGCGATTTCCCCAAGTTCAAGGAGACCTTCGCCGCCGCGGGGACCGGACGATTCGGCTCAGGCTGGGCCTGGTTGACGGCGGCTGGCGGGAAGGTCGAGATCTCGAACAGCGCCAATCAGGACAGCACAGTGATGGACGGCAAGACGCCGATCCTGGGACTCGACGTATGGGAGCACGCGTACTACCTGAAATACCAGAACCGCCGGCCCGACTACATCGCGGCGTGGTGGAACGTGGTGAATTGGGCGGAGGTCGCGCGGCGCTTCGCCGCGGCGAAGTAGGTCGGGCCTAGATGCGGCCCGCGTCCAGGTCGTCGAGGGCGCGGGTCAGACGATTGATCGCGGCGTCGGCGTCGGCACTCCACTCGGCCGGCGGCTCTTCCGTTCCAATCCGCTGGAAAATCTGAATCGCGTTGCGGATGTGCTCGCGCGCCGACTCGACCGTCGCGTGGGTCGACAGACGCGCGAAGCCGCCCGAGCGGCGGTCGAATTTCCGGCGGCGCTCGAAGACGCGGCGGTCCGCCCGGCTGCGGCGGCGCTCTCTGGAATGATCCATCGGTTCCACGGCCCCCAATGTAGGAATGAACGCTCCGGGCGCTAGAGGATCGCCCTACGGAATCAGGAGGAGTTTTCCGGTGGACCCGCGCGACTCGAGCTTCCGATGCGCGTCCGCGACGGCGGTGAGCGGGAACTCCGAGTCGATTCGCACCTTCAGTCTGCCCTCCGCCACCCACCCCAGCGTTTCGTTCGCCCGGCTCAGCAGCGCCTCCCGCGTGCCGATGTAGTGCCCCAAGACCGGACGCGTGAGAAAGAGGGACCCGCGCTGGCTCAACAGAAGCGGGTCGAACGGAGGAACGGCACCGCTCGACTGCCCAAAGGTGACCAGCATGCCCCGTGCCGCGAGAGCGTTCAGACTCTGCATGAAGGTGGCCTTCCCCACGGAATCGTAGACCACCTGCACGCCCCGGCCATTCGTCAGGCGCTTTACCGCGGCTTCAAAGTCCTCTTCGGCGTAGTTGACCACGTGATCGGCGCCCGCGTCCCGCGCGAGCTGAGCCTTCTCCGCCGTCGAGACAGTGCCGATGACTGTGGCCCCCTTCAGCTTTGCGACCTGGACGAGCAGCAGTCCGACACCACCCGCCGCAGCGTGGATAAGACAGGTGTGGCCGCTCTGGAGGGGAAAGGTATCGGTCACGAGGTATTGGGCGGTCATGCCCTGGAGCATGGCGGCCGACGCCACCCGGGTGGTGACGGAGGCGGGCACCGGGACGAGGCGATCGGCGGCGATCACGACACTGTCAGCATAAGCCCCCATCACACTGGCGAACGCGACGCGGTCCCCTTCCTTCCAGTCTGTCACGCCGGCGCCGAGACCGGCCACGCGACCGGCGGCTTCCTGGCCGAGCACCGCGGGAAGGTGCAGCGGGTAGAAGCCGGTCCGTTGGTAGGTGTCGATGAAGTTGACTCCGGCCGCCTCGACGGTGACGAGCACCTGCCCCGGTCCCGGCCGGGGAGTGGGGAGCTCTACCACCCGGAGCACGTCGGGTCCCCCATAGGCCTCGATCCGGATGGCCCTCATCGCGAGGCCCGCCACGCGCGGTAGAAGGAGTCAGCCTCGTCCACAAATCCGTGGTGCCGGGGCCGCCACCCGAGTACCCGTTCCGCCTTGCCTCCGTCGACGCGTTGATCGGCGGCGAGGGCATCCGAATACGCCCCCAGCGACTTTCGGGCGTCGACGAGCGGGAGCGAGCGGACCTCACCGGACAGACCCGCGGCGCGGGCCGCGGCCGCGGCCATTTCCCTCACGGTTTCGTGCGAACGCTCCACGACACAGAACACTTCCCCCTCCAGGCCGCATTCTGCAGCCAGCCGGTAGGCTTCTCCAAGGTCGTCGACATGCACGAGGGCCCAGCGGTTGGCGCCATCCCCGACGACCTCCGGCGGCATCCCGTCCGCCGCCGCCGCAAACCAGCCGGCCGGCATCCCACCGGTACCTCCGTACACGCAGCCGGGCCGCAGAACGATCCCGCGCACGGCGTCGGATTGGAGCACCAGCGACTCGTGCGGCGGGCGCCAGGTCACCAGCGGCAGCGGGTCGAGTGGTGAGGACTCGTCAACCAGGGCGCCCCGGGTGTCGCCGTGCACCCACACCCCGCTCGTATAGATGAAGGTCTTTGGCTGTGCACCCCGCCGGCCCGCTTCGATCAGGCCCTCAACGGCGGCGCGGTCCTTGGGAATGCCCCGCGCCTGGCCATCGAACGCCGCGTGAATCAGGACTGCGCAGCGGGCCGCAATGCCGACGTAGGTGGTGGGATCGGCCAGGTCACCGATGACCGGAGTGATTTCCTGCGCCTCGAGCGCCCGCGCCTTGGCGTCATTGCGCACCAGCCCGAACACCCGATGTCCCGCGCGACGGAGAGCCCGGGCGGCGGTGCCGCCCACATATCCCGTCGCTCCCGTGACGAATACATCCATTGCGGCTCCCGAGGTCTTCTCTCGCTTGGAACGTCGCCTGAAGACGGGGAGTTCGGGAGGGTGCGTCGGTCAGGTTCCTGCGCACCCCGAATCGGAGGGGATGGGCGGAGGGGGCCGATGCTCGTGACGCCCGGCGAGCCGCTGGAATTTCGCCCGCTGGTCCGGATTCAGGACCGCGGAGAGCTCCGAATCGACGCGGAGTCGCAGGGAGTCGAACCGGGGATGGGCCACACGCCAGATATCGCGGAGGTCACACCGGTGCCGGGCGAAGATGGCGCGGGCTGAGTCCTGCTGCACGGGAGAAAGATCGAGCTCCCGGGTCAGGGCCATCACCATGTCCGGGCGGGCGCTGGGCCGCCGGAACATCAGCGGATCGTGGCGGTGCCGCCAGATGATCACCCCGTGATCGACGGCGACGCCGGCCAGGAACGTGACGAGGAACGCCGCGAGCACCCAACCGCGAGAGCCCGTCATGGCGTCACCAGCGCAGCCATGGCATCGGCATCGGGTGGACGCGGGGCCGCGATGAACGCCGAGGGCGTGCTGCCGGTGGCGGAGCTCACCATGGCTCCGTCCAGTGTCAGGGTCCCGGTGTTCGCGGGTTCCAGGAGTCCGCCCGCGACCCAGGCCGCCAACGCTATCGTGGCGGCTGCGGCCAGGGCCGGGCGCGCCCAGCGGTCGAGCGTGCTCTCCGGCCGCACCCGGGCATCCATGGCGCGGGACAGCACCCGCGCCCGGAACTCCTCCCGTCCGGCCGCCGGCCAGATCCACTCGAGTGCCTCTTTGACCCGGTGGTCCGGCGGTGCATCGTGGGCATCGAAGTCGAGAATCATGAATGCTCCCTCCACCCCTCCAATAAGGGCCGCAACATCCGCCGCGCGTGAAACACCGCCGACCGTACCGTGCCGACCGGGATCCCGAGAATCTCCGCAATCTCCGGGTGCGAATACCCCTCGACGTCGTACAGGACCAGTGCCACGCGGTATCGCTCGGGCAAATGGCTCAGCGCTTCCTCGAGTCGCTCGCGCAGCGCCGTCCGTTCCGCGTGCAGCAGGGGCGAAGGCTCGTGCGACTGCGCCTCGGGCGCGAGCGGTTGTCCCCGCCGGACCTGCCGTCGCCGCTTCCGGTCGATCGCCACATTCGCGGCGATCCGCATGAGCCACGGCCGGAAGGGCCGCCCCTGGTCATACTGCGCGAGCTTCACGAGCACCGACAAGAACGCGTCCTGCGCGGCATCGTCAGCTTCTTCGGCGTCGTGGAGCACGGCGCGC
>DATBBZ010000249.1:0-5283 GCA_036270745.1 Gemmatimonadales bacterium
CTTCAATCATCAAGCTCGAGTAGCTGAGAATGACGGTGAGCAGGTTGTTGAAGTCGTGAGCCACCCCACCGGCCAGCCGCCCGACAGCCTCGAGCTTCTGGGCCTGGAGGAGCTGGACCTCGAGTTGGCGCTGCTCGGTCACGTCGCGGACGAAGGTCTCATAGTACTCGACCTCCCGCGCGGCATTCCGAATGGCCCGCACCGAGAGCTGGACCGTGATCGGGTGCCCGTCTTTCCGCTTCCACCTCGCTTCGACTTCGTCGTACTCCCGGTCTGTGTACGTGTCCCGGTCCAGCAGCGCCTTCCGCTCGGCGGGGTCGGCGTACAAGTCGGTGTTCATGTCGAGGGCGATCAGCTCCGCTTCCGTCGCATAGCCAAGCATGCGCACGAGGGCGCTGTTCACCGAGAGGAACCGGCCCGTGGTGGTGGAGCGGTAGATGCCGAGGGGAGCGTGCTCGACGAGCGTGGCGTAGCTGGCTTCCGACTCGAGCAGGGCCGCCTCGGCCTCCCGCCGCGCCCGCCGCTCTTCGGCGTCGCGCAGCTCGCGGGCGATGGCGGGGAGGAGGCGCTTCCACTGTCCCTTCATCACGTAGTCGTTGGCGCCGGCGCGCATCGCCGCTACCGCGGTCTCCTCGCCGATGGTGCCGGAGACGAAGATGAACGGTGTGTCGAGGCCGCGTTGGCGGATGATGTTGAGGCCGGCGAGCCCCGAGAACTGGGGCATGGAGTAGTCGCCAATGACCAGATCCCACGGCTGGCGGTCGAGCGCCGTGGTCAGTTCAACGGCACTGTCGACCCGCACGGACTGCAAGGCATAGCCCCCACGTTCGAGCTCTCGTGTGAGCAGGAACGCGTCGTCCTCAGAGTCCTCAATGAGCAGAAGACGCAGCGGGACCGTCATCTCGGAAAATCCACCCCTGGGGGAGTACTAGGTCGTGAATTGACTACGGATTGCGTGTGACCAAAGTCTTTGGTCACGAGTGCCAAAACTGCGCACCCATACGGTTTCCTAACATCGTTTGTGCTGTCAAGTTTATAGAAGCGATTGCACTAATCTCCAGTGGAGATATGTTGTATCGCTATGGAGATGCGTCAGTTGAAGCACTTTGCAGCGGTGGCGGAGGAGCGCTCCTTTAGCCGGGCGGCGCGAAGAGTGAACATTGTGCAGTCCGGCCTCTCTGCCTCAATTAAGGCCTTGGAGTCGGAGCTGGGGATCGCACTGCTGGTGCGGACCACGCGACATGTGGACCTCACCGAAGCGGGGCGGGTTTTCCTGGCCGAAGTGCGGCGCGTGGAGACCGCGCTCCAGGGTGCGCGGGATGCGGTCGAGGCCGTGCGGGGCATCCTCCGTGGTACGGTGCAAATCGGGACGATGCAGCGGCTCTCCCCGCTCTTCGACCTTTCGTCCGTGCTCTCTCGCTTTCGGGCCGCGCATCCGAAGGTGGAGGTCGGGCTGCGCCAGGCGGCGTCGGGGCTCTTGCTGGCCGAGGTGGCCGAAGGCAAGCTCGATTTCGCCTTCCTCGCGCTCCCGGGCAGTGCGCCGCGGGGAATCAGTGTGACGCCGTTGGGGGAAGATCCCCTGGTACTGGCCTGTGCCGCCGGCCACGCCTTGGCTCATCGGGCGCAGGTCAGTCTGGCACAGATGGCCGATGAGCCGTTTTTGGACTTCGTGCCGCAATGGAGCGTGCGAACCATTGTGGACCGGGCGTTCGCGGCGGCGCACATTGAGCGCCATATCGCGTTCGAGCTGAACGACGTGCCGATGCTGCTCGATCTGGTCGCGAACGGGCTGGGGGTTGCGGTCTTGCCCCGTTTCGTCGCGGTCGACGCGCGCGGAATCCGGTGCGTACCGATTGAGCCGGCCGTCGGCGTGTGGCGTCTGGTGCTCGCGCGGCGGGAACGGCAGTCGCTGGGCCCTGCGGCGCGAGCGCTCCTGGGGCTGATCGTGCCCAGGGCTCCCGGGCAAGAGACGGGGGGACGGCGCAGCGGTCCGACACTCAAAGTCTGAAGGAAGGGGATGGCGAATGCAGGAGTCCGGCCGTGGGGCAAAACTCTCACTCACCGTGAAGCTCCCCTTGCTCATCGGGGGGCTCCTCGTCGTTGCGGTCGCGGTCTATTCCTCCATCTCCTACACGGCCGTGCGGCGGACCATACTGGGGTTCGCAGGGACGCGGCTCAAGGAGGTCACCGGGCAGCTTGCGGGCCTGCTGCGCCAATCGGGAACGCAGCTGGTTTCCCAGACTCACGCGGCCGCGGACACGGCTCCGATCACCCAATTCCTGGCCCATCCCGCCCGTGGCGATCGACGCGGCCTGGCGGCACTCCTCCATCCCAACACCCCAGCCGGAAAACTGGTCGCCTCGGCCCAGTTGTTCGATGCCGACCGGCGACTCGTATTCGACACCGGTGATTCCGTCGCCTTGCGCGCCGCGACGGCCGCCACGGCGGAGTTGATCGGTGGGCTGACCGCCAAGGACTCGGGTGTCGTCAGCCGCTTCCTGATAGCCGGCGATTCGGTGATCTACGCCGGAGCGTCCCCGAGCGTCTCCGAAGGGCGCGTCGTCGGCTACTTGGTGATCTGGCACTACCTCAGTACCTCGCCGCAGGCCCGTCAGCAGATGCTCCAGCTCATCGGGGCAGGCGCACATCTGTATCTCGGCGACGCCGGGGACAACGTCTGGACCGACCTGGGCCAGGTTGCGCCGCCTCCGCCCATCGCGGTGGGGGCCGACACCAACCTCCTGCGATATGCGCGCCCGGGGCCTGATGGTGGCGCGATGATCGCTGTCGCCCGGCCGATCCGCTCAGCCCCTTGGGTCGTGCTGGTGGAATTCCCGCTGGCCACCGTGCTCGCTCCGGCAGCCGTCATCGTGCGGAATTCGCTCTTGTGGGGGGCCGGCATTCTCGTGCTCGGGCTCATACTCGCGTGGTGGGCCAGCCAGGGGGTGACCGCGCCGTTGGTGCGCTTGACCCGGACGGCAGAGGAGCTGGCGGGGCGGACGTCAGCGCCCGGCCACGAGCATGCGGGAGACGAAATCGAGCGGCTGGCGACCGTATTCGAGTCGATGGTCGCTCACGTGCGAGAGTCGCAACGGGAGCTCGAGAAGAGGGTCAAGACGCGAACCACGGAGCTGCAGGAGCGCAATGATGAGCTCGAGTCGTTCGCGTACTCCATCTCTCATGACCTGCGTGCACCCCTCCGCGCCATGGACGGATTCAGCCAGGCCCTGCTGGAGGAGTACGGAGACAAGCTCGATGCGACGGGCCGGCAGTACGCCGAGCGGGTCAAGGCGGGCGCGCGGCGTATGGATATGCTCATCCGGGATCTGCTGGCCTACAGCAAGATGACCCGGTCGGACATCAAGGTCGGACCGGTCGAGCTCGACCGGGTGGTCCGCTCAGCCATGGACCAGGTGGAGGGGGATGCCCGGGCCCGCGGAGCCCGGGTGGTAGTGGAGGACCACATGCCGAGCGTACTTGGACACGAGTCGACGCTGACCCAGGTGGTGATGAACCTCGTGGCCAACGGGATCAAGTTCGTACCCGCGGGACGGACCCCCGAGGTCAGGGTCCGGACGGAGCGGCGCGACGGAGTCGTGCGGCTGTGGATCCTGGACAACGGGATCGGCATCCCCCCCGAGTACCACGAGCGGATTTTCCGGGTGTTCGAGCGCCTCCACCGGGTGGACGAGTACCCCGGCACGGGCATCGGGCTCGCGATCGTGCGGAAGGGCGTCGAGCGGATGGGGGGACACGTGGGGCTCGAATCAGAGCCCGATCGCGGCACCAGCTTCTGGATCGACCTCCCCCGGGTGGAGGCTCAAGCCCGGGCGGCCGCGGCTCCGTAAACGCTGGTCCCCGTCGCCTTGAAGCCGGCGTGAATCCACGCGCCGGTCCGGAGATTCAGCGCGGCGGCCGCGGCGTGGGTCACTTCGGTCACGAGGGGCGGTCTGGTCCGTAAGACCACGCGCACCCGCTCGCCGTCGGGTGGCTGGGGCACCACTTCCGTGACCTCCCCGTGAAAGATGTTCTGGGCGCTCCCCACCGGCGGCGTGATATAGAGCGTCACATCCCTGGGATTCACCGTCACGAATACGTCGCCGCGGAGCCCCGGGTCCGGCACGAGGAGTGACCCTTCCTTCGTCCGGACCCGCACCAGCCCAGCTGCGGATCCCGGATCCTGCACCACCGTGCCCCGGAAGAGATTCACGCCGAGGAGCGACGCGACGTAGGTGGAGCGGGGGCGGCGCAACAGGTCTTCCCGGTCTCCCAGCTGCGTCAGCCGTCCGTCTTCCAGTACGGCAATGCGGTCGCCGAACAGCAGGGCCTCGACGGGGGCGTGGGTCACGAAGACGGTGGTGCACCCCGCCTCGGCGAGCACGGCCTTCAGCTCGCCGCGCACTTCCTGCCGCGTTCGCTGATCGAGTGCCGACAGCGGTTCGTCGAGGAGCAGGAGGCGAGGTTTGGGCGCCAGCGCGCGGGCCAGGGCCGCGCGCTGCTGCTGGCCGCCGGAGATTTCTCGCGGTCTCCGCTCCGATAGCGGTGTGATGGCCAGCCGGTCCAGCACCTGAGCCACCCGGTCCCGCATATCCCGCCGGCTCCATCCCCGGGCGTCCAGTCCGAATGCCACGTTTTCCCAGACGGTCAGATGGGGGAACAGAGCGTAATCCTGTCCCACGTAGCCGATGGGCCGGGCCCACGGGGGAATCCAGGTGCCGCCGCCGCGGGGGTCATCGAACCAGGTCTCTCCCCCCAGCGCGACGTGGCCGCGGTCAGCCTTTTCCAGCCCGGCGAGCAGACGCAGCAGGGTGGACTTGCCCGCGCCGCTTTCCCCGACCACGACCAGGGTGCCGCCTTCTTCCTGCTCGATCTCCACATCCACCGAGAAGGGCTCCCCGGCGGACGTCGGGGACGACCGTGCCTTAGCGGCTCGAAGAGTGAGCATAGATGCGGGTGCCGTGCCAGCCGGTGGAGAACGACCGCAAGGTGAGCAGCAGCGCGAACGAGAAGATCAGGAGAATCACCGAGAGCGCGACCGCGGCCTGGAGGTCCGACTGCAAGGCGATGTAGACGGCCAGGGGCAGTGTTTGCGTACGCCCCGGCAAGTTGCCGGCGAACGTGATCGTCGCTCCGAACTCTCCGAGCGCCCGGGCCCACGTCATCGCTCCACCAGCCACGAGGGAAGGAAAGGCGAGAGGGAGGAGCACGCGACGGAACATGTACGGCGGTGTGGCACCGAGCGTGACGGCCGCCTCCCGGTACCGCGGCTCCACCTCCCGGAGC
>DATBBZ010000250.1:0-14244 GCA_036270745.1 Gemmatimonadales bacterium
TTCTGCTGGAGGGCCGCAAGGCCGTGGGGACTCCCAGGGCGTTCGCGATCGAGCTCGCGGAGATTGCCGCGTCGACAGGGGACTGGGCCGGCGCGGCCCAGAATTGGGGGGACGCGGTCACCACCGACGACGGGCAGATCCCCAACGCCGTGGTCCAGCTCGAATCGGCCCCGGATCCCGCCCATGCCACGGTCACCGATGCGCTCACCAAGACACAACAATCCGCCGCCGCCCGCCGCCTCGGCGCCAATCTGCTGCTCGATTGGGGGCAAGGGGATGAGGCGTGGACGGTATTCGACCGGACCGTCACCGATTCGTCTCGCGCAACGGTCATGGCGCTCTGGAGCTTTGCACAGCGCAGCGGGCAGATCGGCACGCCGCTCGCGGAGGGAGCGCGGGGCCACGCGCTCGCCCGGTTCGCGGATCTCTCCACCGGTGCGCTGGCGATCCAGGCCCGGGCCAACGCGGCGCGCGCCCTGCTCGAGGCCGGGGACAAGGAAGGGGCCCGGAGAATCGTCGCGCAGATCGAAGGGCAGGGCGGTGATGCGGCGATCCCCATCGCGGCGCTCGTCGAGGTGTTGATCGGGGACGGCGAAGTGGAGCAGGCCGAACAGAAGCTGGCGGGGGCCAAGGGGCTGAATGGCGACGACGAGTCTCGCCTGCGGCTCGAGGTGGCCCGCGCCTGGACCGCGCGGGGAGAGCTGGATCGTGCGGATCGCGTCCTCGGCGCGGATTCGAGCGTGGACGCGGTCGCGCAGCGCGGGTGGACGGCGCTCTATCGCGGGCACGTCGCCCTGGCGCGTGACGACTTCCGGGAAGCCGGTCCCTATGCGGGGAATCGGGCGGACGCCACGCGTCGCACGGAGATGCTGGCACTCATCATGGACGTCGATTCGGCTGCGGGGGTGAAACTGGGCGTCGCTCTGCTGACCCTGGCGCGGGGAGATTCAGTGAATGCCGTGGAGGGGTTTCGGGCCGCGGCGGCCGGTCTGCCGCAGGCGCCGCGGGGCGGAGTGCTCGTTCTCGCCGGCCGGGTGGCCGCGGGCCTCGACTCCGTCCATCAAGTCCTGGCCGTCGACCTCTTCCAGCAGGCGGTGAGCGACAGTTCACGCGCCGCGGGAGCCGCTCCCGCCGCCGCGGAGCTCGAATGGGCCCGCCTGCTCGTCAGGCAGAGCCACCCGGACCTCGCCATCGCGCACCTCGAGCACCTCATCCTCGGGTACCCGGGCAGCGCCGTCGTCCCCGAAGCGCGCCGAATGCTGGACCGCCTGAAGGGCTCGGTCCCCCGCTCGTGAACCGCCGGCTGTTCGTGGAATGGGGCGGGCGCTTGCTGGTCGGCACCCGCCTGGCCGGCCCGGCCGCGCGCCGGGCCTGGGGACGGTGGTTCGGGCGCCCGGCCGACGCGTCGCTCCTCGTCCCCATGGACGAGACGCAGACCGACCATCTCAAGGCCTACGGCGTCACTTACCGGGCCGTCCAGGCGGGTGGCAAGGTCGAGTGGTTCCTGAATTACCGGGGCGGATCGTTCCTCCTCCCGGACATCGAGGCGATCAGGCGTGACGCGGCGCTCGCCGGCGTGGCGGTCACGCCTGTGGACGATGGCGCGGTGGCGGCGATTCGTGGGGAGATCGCCGCGGGCAACATGGACGCGGTCGAGCTGGAGCGCGCGCCCAAAGTGGCGGTGTACGTCCCGCCGTTCGAGGCGCCCTGGGACGACGCGGTCACCATGGTCCTGCAGTACGCCGGCATTGCGTTCGACAAGGTCTGGGACCCCGAAGTGATCGGCGGCAGGCTGCGCCAGTACGACTGGCTCCATCTCCACCACGAAGACTTCACCGGGCAGTACTCGAAGTTCTATCTTCTGTATCAGGGCGCACCCTGGCTCGCGGACATGGTCAACCGGAACAGCGCCGTTGCGCGCGATTCCGGATTTCCCAACGTGCCCGCGCTCAAGAAGGCGGTCGCCCGGGCGATCCGTGGCTACGTCGAGGGGGGTGGCTTCCTGTTCGCCATGTGCACCGCTACCGAGACCATCGACCTGGCCCTCGCGGCCGAGACGGTAGACATCGCAGCGTCATTCGCGGATGGGACCCCCGTCGATCCCGGGGCCGACGCGAAGCTCGACTGGAGCAAGACGTTCGCGTTCACCGGAGGGCACGTGGAGCAGGCTCCCACCATCGCGAGCTTTTCGGATATCGACGGCCACCAGGTCAACAACCCCGGGCACCGCCAGCCCCTCGGCGCATTCCAGATCTTCGGGTTCAGCGCCAAGGTCGACCCGGTGCCCACGATGCTGGTCCAGAACCACCGCCAGGTGATTCCCGATTTTTATGGATTGACCACCAGCTTCATGCGCGAGCACCTCAAGCCCGCCGACATCGTGCTGGCCGACGAGCAGGGCGCGCCCTGGGTGAAGTACATCCACGGCGATCTGGGGAAGGGGACCTGGACGTTCTTCGGCGGCCACGATCCCGAGGACCCACAGCACCAGGTGGGCGACCCGCCGACCGATCTTTCGCTGCATCCCCACTCCCCGGGATACCGCCTGATTCTCAACAACGTGCTCTTTCCCGCGGCCAAGAAGCGGGAGATCAAGACGTGATCGAGCGCCTGTCCCCCGGCGTGCGAGCGGTGATGCGGGAGGAGATCGCCCGCGCCGGCGGACGCGAGGTCTCGTTCGTGGCGCGCGTGGACGGCGATGCCGACCTCGTGGATGTCCGGGCCGTCGCGCGGGGGACCGTGGATGCGGTCCTGGCCCTTCCCGGCGTCGCGGCGCGCGGCGAAATGTTGCTGCACAATCATCCCAGCGGCCGCCTCGATCCCTCCACGGCCGATCTCACGGTGGCGGCGCAGCTGCACGATGCGGGTGTGGGGTTCGGGATCGTGGACAACGATGTGACCGAGCTCTACGTCGTGGTGGAGTGCCCCCGGGCCCGGCCCCGGGTGGTGCTCGACGCCCCGGAGATCGCCGGGATGCTCGATCAGGATGGCGCCGTGGGCAAAGCCCTCGGCGGCTTCGAGGACCGGCCCAGCCAGCGCGACATGGCGGCGTACATCGCCGACACCTACAACGGTGGCGGCGTCGCGCTCCTCGAGGCCGGCACGGGTGTCGGGAAGTCGTTCGCGTACCTCGTGCCGGCGCTGGCCTGGGCGCGAGACAACGCGGAGCGGACGGTCGTCTCGACCAACACGATCAACCTGCAGGAACAGCTGGTGGGGAAGGACCTCCCCATCCTCGCGCGCGCGCTGGCCACGGGGGAGCACACCCCGACCTTCGCGCTGCTCAAGGGCTGGCGGAACTATATCTGCCTCGCGCGTCTTGAGCAGGCCCGTGCGGTCCCGGATTCGCTGTTCGAGGACGAGCGCGCATCCGAGCTGCAGCGCCTCGCCGAGTGGGCCGCGCATTCGGCCGACGGATCGTTGTCCGACCTGGCCGATGAGCCGTCCGATGACGTGTGGGACGCGGTCGCTGCCGAGTCGGACCTCTGTACGCGGCTCAAGTGTCCCCACTTCGACCAGTGCTTTGTGTTCCGCGCGCGGCGCGCCGCCGCCGAGGCGGACGTGGTCGTGGTGAATCACCACTTGCTCGCCTCGGATCTCGCCGTGCGCATGGCCTCCGACAACTGGGTGGACGCCGCCGTCCTGCCGCCCTACCGGCGGCTGATCATCGATGAGGCGCATCACCTCGAGGACGTGTCGGCCGCGCACCTGGGTGCGCAGGTGAGTCAGGTGGGGATCACCCGGCTCCTGGGCCGGTTCGAGCGGAATGGCCGAGGCCTGTTGCCGACGCTCGCGCGGGAGCTGACCCAGCGCGACGACTCTCCCCTCGACGCCCGGGGGCGCGACCTGATTCAGCGGCGGCTGCTCGATTCCTTGCGCGCCGCGCGCCGGGGGTCCGAGGAGCTCTTCATTCTTCTCGACCGGCGCCTGACTGAGCCCGTCCTCCGACTCACCGATGACTTTGCCAAGGACGACGTGTGGACCGAAGGCCTCGGTGTCGCCCTCGAGAACGTCCTGCTCGCCTTCAGCCAGTTAGGGGATGGCGTCGAATCCATCGCGGACCGGCTCTCGCTGGACGACCGGAGTGAGCGCGGAGGACAGCTGATCGCCGAGATGCGGGCGGTGGTGCGGCGACTGCAGACCGCCGCGTCGGGACTGACGGCCACCCTGAAGCCCGCGCCCGGTGGCCCTCCGGCGGTCCGGTGGATCGAGCGCAAGGGGCGGCGCGCGACCAACCTGGGCCTGTCCGCGGTTCCCCTCGACCTCGCGCCGATTCTCAAGGACGCGCTCTTCGACCGCGTGGAGACCGTGGTGCTCACGTCGGCCACCCTCGCCGCCGGGGGCGAGTTCACGTTTCTGGAGGAGCGGCTCGGCCTCGATCTGCCACCGTCGCGAGTAGTGGTGCGCGAGGTCCTGGATTCTCCGTTCGACTTCGCGTCGCAGTGCGTGCTGGGTATTCCCACCGACTTGCCGGAGCCCCGGGACGACGAAGCGGGGCATGACGCGGCGGTGGCCCGGGTCCTGCTCGAGGTCGCGCGGGCGTCGGACGGCGGCGTGTTCTGCCTCTTCACCAGTCATGGCGCCTTGCGGCGCACCGCGGATGCGGTGCGGACCGAGGTCGGAACCCGCTGGCCCCTCCTGGTGCAGGGGGAGGCGCCGCGGGATCAACTGCTCAGGCGGTTCCGGGAATCGGGCTCCGCGGTGCTCCTGGGGACCGATTCATTCTGGGAAGGTGTGGACGTGCCGGGACGCGCGTTGCGCGCGCTGATTCTGGCCAAACTGCCCTTCAAGGTGCCGAGCGAGCCGCTGACGGCGGCCCGGCTCGAGCGGCTGGCCGAAAAAGGCGTGGACGGTTTCACCCATTACTTGATCCCCCATGCGGCCCTCAAGCTCAAACAGGGGTTCGGCCGTCTGATTCGCAGCAGGTCGGACGTCGGGGCCGTACTTCTCTTGGACCGGCGCGTCGTCACCAAACGCTACGGTCCCCTCCTGCTCGAGGGGCTCCCGGCGGCGGCCCGGGCGGTGGGGAACTGGCCCGATGTCCGGGACGAGTGTGAGGAGTTCTTCGCCCGCCACGGGATTGGGGAGCCGGTGTGAAACAGTTGCGTTCGCGGGGTACATTCCAGGGATGAAACAGCTTTCAAAACGCATCGAAACCCTCCCCGGCTATCCGATGGCCCAGATCCCGGCCATGAAGATGCGGTTGATCGAGCAGGGGGTGGACCTCATCGACCTCGGTGCCGGCGATGCGGACTTCCCGGCTCCGGCCATCGCGATCGAGACGCTGGCCCGGGCCGCGCAGGATCCCAAGATGAGCCGGTACGCCTTCCAGATCGGGCTGCCGGCGTTCCGCGAGGCGGCCGCCGCGTACATGGAGCGGCGTTTCGGCCAGAAGTTCGATCCCTACGCCGAGCTCCATCCGTTGATGGGGTCCAAGGAGGGGATCGCGCACCTGACGATGGCGCTCGTGGATCCGGGTGACGTCGCGATCGTGCCCGAACCTGGGTACGCCGTCTACCATGGCGGCACCGTGTTGGCCCTCGGCACTCCGCACCTCGTGCCGCTCACGCCCCGCACCAATTTTCTACTCGAGATGGAAGAGGTGTCGCCCGACATGATCAAGCGGGCGAAGATGGTGTTCCTCAATTACCCGAACAACCCGACCGCCGCGATCGCGCCGCGGGATTATCTCGAGCGCACCGTCGACTTCTGCCGCAGGCACGGCATCGTGATCGCGTACGACAATCCGTACGTGGACGTCACCTTCGACGGCTATGTGGCGCCGTCGATCTTCGAGATTCCGGGCGCGCGGGATATCGCGGTGGAGTTCCACTCGGTGTCGAAGTCGTTCTGCATGACCGGGTGGCGTCTCGGCTGGGCGGTGGGGAAGAAGGATCTCATCTCGGTGCTCGCCAAGGTGAAGAACTACGTGGACACCGGGATCTTCCTGCCCGTGCAGGCCGCCGGCGCCGCGGTGCTGGAGCGCGCCGAGGACATTTCGCGCGGGTACGTCCGGCAGTTCCAGGAGCGGCGGGACGCGATGGTACCGGCGCTCGCGGCTCAAGGGTTCGAGTGCGAGACGCCGAAGGCCACCATGTATCTCTGGCTGCCGCTCCCGGACGGATTGCCGTCAGCCACGTTCCAACGCCGGGCGATGGAGGACGTGGGCGTCGTGACGCTTCCCGGATCCGCGTTCGGGGCGGGGGCCGAGGGGTTCTTCCGGGTGGCACTCACAACTGCCACACCGCGCCTGCTCGAAGGTGCGGAGCGTCTGGGAAGGGTGCTCGCCGCTGTTTGACCGGTTGCAGGGCCAGCTCGCCCGGGTATCCACCGGGTGGATGATCGCCATCGCGATGCACGTGGCGGCGATCGTGGTCCTCATTACCATGCCGTTCGCCCACAGGACGCCATCGGAGATCATCACCATCATCCCGCTCGAGCGCCCCATGCCGGCCTACGCGGGGCAACAGCGCCGCTCGGCGCCGCAGGGAGGATACGGGTCCGTGCGGCCCGAGCCGCCCGCTCCGATCCAGGCGCCGGCGCCCAAGCCGGTGACGCCGATCCCGGTGGCCGCCGTGCCCGAAACGACCAGTGGCCCGGTCCGGGAGGCCCGCGGGCTCCCGATTCCGCAGCTCGGGAGTGGCGTGCTCTGGGTGGCGCCGCGGCCCGCGCTTCCCGGGGATGTGGCCGACGTGATGTACAACGACACGCTGGCGCGCGACCGCCCCGTCGTTCAGCGGTTGAAAGCGATGGTCGACTCGCTCAACGTGATCCTCGACGAGCAGCGGGCCGAGTCGCGCAAGCCGGCGTGGACCACGCAGATCGCGGGGAAGGAGTTCGGGATCGACTCGCAGTACATCCATGTCGCCGGGATCGCGATTCCGACGGCGGCACTGGCGCTCCTCCCGATCAGGCTTCCGGAAGGGAACTACGACGAGTATCGCCGGTCGCGGCAGCTCGAGATGATGCGGCAGGATCTGCTGTATTCAGCGATGCGGGCGCAGACGCTCGCGGATTTCCGGCGCTACGTGCACGAGTTGCGCGACCGGAAACAGGCGGAGCACGACTTCGAAGAACGGCAGAAGGGCACCAAGAAGGACACGACGGTCACCCAGTAGCGGCGGCCAGTCGCTTCAGCGCGTTCTCCTTTCCAATCACGAACAGCAGCTCGTTGACCGGCTCCGACACGGTGCCGCCCGTGAGGGCGATCCGGATCGGCTGGAAGATCTTGCCGGCCGGGACGCCGCGCTTCTCAGCGAGATCCCGCAGGGCTTTTTCAAGCGATTCCGGTGACCACTCGACGGCGCGCAGTGCCTCGATACTGGCCTTCAGAGACTCCCCGTAGCCGTTGGTATCCTTGGCGATCTCCTTCTTTGCCTTCTCGTCCTGCTCCACGAACTTCGCGTCGAGGCGGACGGCCGTCTGCTTGGCCACGTCGAGGGTGGTCCGCGAGCGGGTCTTGACTGCGCCGATGGCCCGAAGGATGGCCTCGGGTGTGCCCGTGGCGCCGAGTTGCTCGAGCTGGGGCATGACGAGCGGGAGCAGATCGGTGGCGGGCAATGCCGACAGGTACTGCCCGTTCATCCACTCCAGCTTGGTCGTGTCGAAGACCGCGGCTTTGGACTGGACGCCCTCGAAGGAGAAGAGGTCGGTCATCTCCTTCTGCGTCATGATTTCGCGGTCGCCGCCGGGGCTCCAGCCCAGGAGGGCCAGGAAGTTGCGCATCGCGGCGGGGAGGATGCCGAGGTGCTGATAGTCGCCGACGGCGGTGGCGCCATGGCGCTTGGAGAGCTTCTTCCCGTCGGGCCCGTTGATCATCGGCACATGGCCGAACACGGGGAGTGCCGCGCCCATGGCCCGGTAGACGGCGATCTGCTTCGGGGTGTTCGAGATGTGGTCGTCCCCGCGGAGGACGTGCGTGATCTGCATGTCCACGTCGTCGACCACCACCGCGAAGTTGTAGAGCGGCGTGCGGTCGGCGCGGAGGATGACGAAGTCCTTCACGTCGGCGCCCTGGAAGGAAATCCGGCCATGTACGGCGTCGTCCCAGGCGATCTCGCCTTCGGGGATCCGGAGCCGGATGGCATCCTCGTCCTTGTAGGCCTTGCCCTCGGCCAGGAGTTTGTCGGCGACTTCCTGATGGCGCTTGATGCGGGCGCCCTGGAAGATGGGCTGCTCGTCCCAGTCGAGGCCGAGCCAGGTGAGGCCGTCGAGGATGACCTGGGTGTGCTCGTCGGTGGAGCGCTGCTTGTCGGTGTCTTCGATGCGCAGCAGGAACTTCCCGCCGACGTGGCGGGCGTAGAGCCAATTGAAGAGGGCGGTGCGGGCACCGCCGACGTGCAGGTATCCGGTCGGCGATGGGGCGAAGCGGACGCGGGTCATTACGGAGGAGGGGGGATTCGAACCCCCGATAGGGCTATTAGGCCCTATAACGGTTTAGCAAACCGCCGCCTTCAGCCACTCGGCCACCCCTCCCTGCAACAACGTCACCAGCGAGGGGAGCAGTTTAGCCGGACAGGTAGGGAGGCACAAGCCACAGCGAATTCAGGGGATACTCAAGACTCAGCGCTGGAAAAGGACGCCACCCTCGCGTGGGCAAACTGTCCGACGACCCGGAAAGCGGCAGTTCCAATCTTGACGATGTCTCCGCCGCCCGTAGCATACTGCATACATGTCCCACCTCCGCGGCTACCTGCTCCGCGCCGGGCTCGGCGGCATCGCCGTGACCGCCCTGCTCGCCTGCAAGGACGTCGAGAGTCTGCCGGCGCCCGCGGCCATCGACGGGGACTGGCGGTACACCGAGACCCTGATCGACCAGATCGATCAACTCACCTGCGCTGATACCGGGATCTACACGTTCCAGCAGGACGGTGGGAAGTTCACGGGCCTCTACGCCCAAACGGGGATCTGCCACAGCGGAACCACGAAGGTAGTGAACGCCGGGCATGGCCTGGTCACCGACGGAGCGGTGACGGACGTGCACCTGCAATTCACGGCCGGGACGGTCTGCACCTACGGGGGCCGCCTCTCAGCTGCCCACGACGCGGTCAGTGCGGGAACGGGGGTGTGCGACTACGTGGACTCGACGACCTCACGCCACTACTCGGTCCAGATCAACTGGGAGATGACCCGACCGTAAAGCAGGCCCGCTTCAGTGCGCGTGCCTGCGCTCCGCCCAGCTCCGCCGTTCCGCTCCCGCCCGCCGTTCCTCGCTTCGACGAGTATTTGACACCCGCCGCTCCGACCCCGCCGCGTTCGTCACCCCGGCACGCCGGTCTTCCACCCGGCGTTCCTTGGTCTTGCGGCGCGGAAACAGCGCGCGGCGATCGAAGGGGCGCCGCCGGCGTTCGCTCTGCGCGGCGTACTTGCTTTCCATACTTAGAAAAGCTGGAGTCCGGGCGGCGCTCCCGCTAGAGGCGAGAGCTCGTTACTGTATCGCACCATGCACCGATTTGTGACCGCCGTCACGTGCTGCGTTGCGCCGGGGCTACTTTCCGGACAATCCCCACGTGTGGCCAACCCCGAACGCCCCACCTACGCCACGCATGCCTATGCGGTCGCTCCGGGTTATGTCGAGCTCGAGCAAGGGGTGAGTGCCACCGGGATTTCGGGGCTCTCTCAGGGGACCATCTGGAGCATCGCGCTGAAGTTGGGCATCTCACCGTCCCTGCAGGCTGAATTCTTCGGCCCTGCCTACGAGCGGACATCCGCCGGCGGCGGAGTGGGCGACCTTGGGCTCGCCCTCAAGTTTCGAACCGATCTCTCCGAGAAATCGGCGGTGGCGCTGATTCCCGGAGTGACCGCGCCCACTGGGAGGAGAGCCTTGGGGCTGGGTGCGGGCCGCGCCCTGGGCTCTCTCACGGCCGTGTATAGCGTGGACCTGCCCGCGTCGGTGCACCTCGATCTCAACGCCGGTCCCACCGGTGTGGGGGCCGGCGCAACGCAGTGGTTTTTCTCGGTGTCGGGGTCGTGGGGTGGGGGCGGTAGCGTGCTGGGTGTGACGGGGGAGTGCTTCGACTACACGCCCGGCGGAGCCGGCTCCCGTCTGTCAGGAGTGCTCGGCGCCGTGACCGTTCGGGTGGCGCCCTGGGCAGTGATCGATGCGGGCGGCCAGCTGGGGACCGCGAACTCTCCGAACGCGGTGTTCGTGGGTCTAACGACCAACTTAGGGCGGGTCTTCTAGGGACCAGGGGTCTCCCGAACCCCGGGCTTGCGCCCGGGGTTGGGAACGTCATCCCTAGTGGACCCAGACCGCTCCGATCGAAATCCCCTCGATATCGCCGATGCCTGCTGAGACCCGGGCATCAAACCGCCGGGAGAGCCGGAAATCCGCTCCCAGGCCGAGATCGAAGTCGACGTGGCTCCCGCTCCCCGCGATGAGGAACGCCGTGGGCTGGACGTACGGCACGATGCTCACCGAAGAATTCTCCATGTCGAGCCGGCGGCCGAGGGAGAGGCCGACGGGGATGATCAACACGGAGTTCCCGGAGACCAGGTTGGCGCCCGCGCCGATGATCAGCGCGCCGTCCAGGGGGAAATCCTCGTTGTGCGAGAGGACGCGTTCACGTCCCTCGACGCCGAGGAGCAGTACGCTGGAGCCGCCGCCGCCGGGCGCAAAGAGCCCGCCCTTGAAGCCGATGTCGAACTTTCCGGAGGACATGCGGTAGGCGCCTTCGAAGGCAGTCCCACCGCCGTTCGGGAAGCTCACCAGAACGCCAAATTCAGAATTCGAGAACGCGCGGTAGGGCGCGTTGAACGTCGTGGTGCCGGTGGCCTGCGCAGGCAGGGACGCCGGCACGAGACCGGCGGCACACATGACGACGAGTGCTAAAAGAGTCGTTCGTTGGGACGACATCATCGCTCCTGTCGAAGTTGGTAAAATCTTCGACTCCGGGTACCCGAGGGTCCCGCGGGCGTTCCGGAATTTCCCTGACCTTAGCCCGCGTGACCCTCGTCACCCGATGTTGCGTGAGCGATGCGCTACCGCCAATGCCCTTCGACCCAGTACCACTGGTGACCGTGATGGCGCCAGTGGCCGGGTTCCCAATTGCGGTAGCCGGTTTCCACTCTCGCCCACCGGCCGCCGACCCACATGAAGTCACCGCCACTCCAACCCCAGTGGCCGGCGATCCAGACGTACCCCGTTCCCGGGGCCACGCCGATCACTTCCACACGCTCGGGGGGCGGTCGCCGTTCGACGACCACGGCATCTGGCGGTGGAGGTGGGACACACGCGAGCGCGCCAGCCAGGACCACCGTCGCGGCCGCCAAGGAACATGAATGCAGGATCTGTCTCATGGTTCAGGGCTCCACTTGAAGGAGTCGAGTGCGTGTACCCAGGAGACGCGCTAAGCGTTCCGGGGTTAACGACGATGAGAGACCCGGGGAACGGTGAGGGACGTCACGAAATACGAAACGCGTCGAGAAGCAGAGCGTCGGTGGCGGTTACGAGACAGGGCGAAGCAACGGAGGGCACAGGACTCGAACCTGTAAGGGCTTGCGCCCAGCGGTTTTCAAGACCGCCGCCTTACCAATTAGGTCTAGCCCTCCCGAAGCGTCATCCTAAGCGCGCGAAGCCCTCCACGTCAACGGAGCGCGCCCGGAGTGCTCCCCACTGACGTGTTTCGGAACACCGAATCGGCCCGCGCGATCAGGAGCGCCGCAAGCGCCGGGTTCTTCTTCTGCACGGTGTTCGCCAGGCTCTGATCCATCACGCCGTACGTGTAGAGAATCCCCTCGGACGGACGGTCCACCCAGCCGCGGGGCCGCTGATGCGCCGTGGTCGCATGATGATAGACGTCGTCCAGGAGCGCCGTAGTCCGGGGCACGTTCACGTACCCCATCTCCTGCGTCAGCACCACACTGTCATTCGCGACAATGGGGGCCGGCACCAGCTTCCGCGCAAAGCCCTGGCCCTCGAGGTACGCCGACAGGCCGAACTGGTCCGGATAGTAACCCGTGGTCCGTGAGAAATAGATGGGGCGTTTGCCCAGCTGGTCTCGAATCACCATCAGCGTCACGATGTCGGCGCGCTCGAGATAGTCCTTGCCGAGGTACTCCGGATCCACGATGATCGGAATCGTGCCGAAGTGCAGCATGGACTTCTGCTGGACCGGATAGACGGGCGGAATGGCGTCCACCTGCTCCGGCGTCGCCTCGATGGGAGGCCCCGAGGGCTTCGGCCACGCGCGGCCCCGGTACATCGTGGGAGCCGTGGTGGGATCGAAATCGGCCACCGGCCGGCGCTGCATCTGCCGCAGATACCAGTCCGTGTTCGCGAGCGACAGGTTGAGCACCGTCACGTCCTGACGGACGTGCTCGACTTCCTGCGCGTACCACAAGGGGAACGTGTCGTTGTCGCCGGCGGTGACGAGCACGCCGTACGGCTCGACCGACTGCAACAGATCGACCGCGAAGTCGCGCGCCAGCGTCTCGCCATGACGGGACGCGGTGAGCCGGTTGGCGAAAAGCGGAATCAGGGCCACCAGCAGCACGGGACTCGCCATCGCCCAGCGGCGCTGGTCCGACGGCTCCCGGAGCCGGAGCCCGTCCTGCAGCCACTCCATCAGGCTCGCCAGCCCCATGGCCACCCAGATGCCCCAGAGCGCGAACGAACACAGGAAGAAGTAGTCACGCTCGCGGACTTCACGCGGCAGGCAGGCCCCGGTCGGTACGGGGCCGCAGGTGGCCTTCGTGGGATCCCACGAGAACCCGTACTTGAAGTTGAGATAGAAAATCAGAAGCAGGGTGAACGTCCCCATCAGCACCAGCATCGCAATGGCGTGCCGGCGGTTGGCCATCCAATGGCGGTAGGCCCCCAGCACGCCCAGCACGCCGAACACGACCGCGAGGGCGGCCTGATAGCTCTGCCGCAGGTCGTGCGCCCATTGCCAGCCGAAATACTGTCCCCACATCCCCAGCTGGGCGAGCAGGCTCGACTGCCGGTCGGTGACGAACGGCTTCCCGTACTGCGCCCGGGTCAGGACATCCCGCAACGCATCCCAGTGCGTGGGCTCGCCCTCGTTGATGGGCGGGAAGTGCGCCGCCCGGATGGGCAGGAAGATGTAGACCGAGAGGCCCACGGCGGCCACGCCGAGGGCGACGAGCGCGAAACGCCAGTTGCGGGTGTAGAGCGTGAGCGCGAACGCGGCCGCGAAGAGGCCGAGCCCCACGAACAGCATCTTGAAGCTCTCGAGCCCCGTACACACGATCACGGCGAACACCGCCGTAAACGCCGCCCACTGGCCCCACTCGGCCAGCTGTCCCGCTTCGGTCGTCGCCCGTTTGGTCATCAGGGGCGGGAAGAGCAGGACCACCACCACCGGGCCCACCAGCACGCCCATCATGTGATTCGTGGAGGTGAGCGCGAGCAGGTAGACGATCGCCAGCAGGTGATGGTCGTGCGCTTCGCCCGCCGGCTGGTCGTCCCAGCGCACGATCAGCCAGAGAATGAGCGCGATCGAGAGCAGGGAGAGCGTGTAGACCTTCTCGTTCACCACCGACTGGTTCCACACCGTGAACGCCGTCGCCGCGACGATAGCGCCGGCCAGGGCGCAGAGCCGCCTTGGCAATTCGAGCGGGATGATGTCCCGCAGCCAGCGCTCCCCCACCAGGAACCAGCAGCCCGCCGCCACCGCGCTCGTCGCCGCCGCGAACAGGTTGATGCGCGCCGCATACGCCGTCATGAATGGGAAGAAGCCCCACACGTGCGCCATCATGGTGAAGAGCGGGTTGCCGGGCGGATGGGGAATGCCCAGCACCTTGGCGGCGGCGATGTACTCGGACGTGTCCCAGAACTGGGTCGTCGGCGCGAGCGTCAGGACATAGAGCACGAGCGTGCCGATGACCACGCCGAGGGCCGTCCGGTACGGTGGGCGCTGCGCGGCGGTGCCGGTCTTCTCGTCCATGCCCTGGTCGGGTTAAGAGGCCTGTAAGCTAATCAACGCGCGTATGCCGGAGGCGAGATCTGGAACTGGTACTTCGTGTTCCGGAGGACGGCGAGCGCCAGGTCGTACGCCTGTCGCGCCCGCTTCGGATCCGACTTGGCCAGCGCCTCGGCCATGGTGTCGTACACGAAGATGTAGGGCACCAGGATGTTCTGGGACGCGAGGTCCACCCAGCCCCGGGGCCGGTACCGCGCGGCGCTGGCGCAATGATACACATCGAAACCGAGCGTGACGGTGAGCGGAATGTCGGTGAAGCGGCCCTGGATCGGCGAGGACTGGATGGCTTGGTTGGCCACCA